>CAYVII010000012.1:0-19414 GCA_964451475.1 uncultured Rickettsiales bacterium | reverse complement strand
CCATGTCTTTCATGGCAACGGCAACAATTTTAATTACCTGATCGCCAATGAGGTGGCCGAATGTGTCATTAAATTTCTTGAAATGGTCAATATCAACCATCAGCAGGCAAAGCTGGCGTGATTCTGTTTTTGCCTCGTTCGTCAGGCGCGCGATATTCTCATCAAAAGCTTTGCGGTTAGCAACGCCTGTAAGGCCGTCTATCATCATTTGGGTAGAGGCTTCCTGAAGGGTGATTTTAAGTGAGGCAACTTCCTGTTTTGACTGTTCCAGTTTTCTTTGAAGAGCTTCGCCCTTGTCTTTAAATTCTTTTGTCTTGGTGATTATCTTGGTAAGCAGGCTGCTGAAATTGCCTTCTTTTGTTGCTTCCAAATCTTTTGTAAATACATCAAGATCCTGAGTGAATGACTTTGAGTCGCCTGCCGAATTATCTATCGCGTTCAATACTTCAGACATAATTTGCTGAACGCGCATACCGCTTTGTTCAAGGATGCGTTTATCGAAGTCACTGGTAATATGTTTTGCGTGCAAGGTCTCAACGGTTTTTTCCGAGAAAGTGGATTTTTCATTAAGCAGCATTTGCATTTCCGCGCGGAGTTTTTTATTTGCGCCGCGTACATATTCGAAAAATATTGCAAATACCTGTGGGTAAGGTTGTAGGCCCAAATCTTTTATAAGCTTAAGGGCGCCTTCTGCCCAGTCCATGGCAGATTGTTTTGCAATTGCTTTGCTCATAGCGCCTATATAGACAATTATCTGCTAGTAATCAAATGTTAAATCAAATGTTTAATCACTTTGCGGGGATATGGCCGGATTTGGCTCTTTTGGTGACAAGGTAATGCTTGTTATGCTCGTGCTCAATTATCATCGGCACAAGTTTTTCAATTTTAATGCCTTCAACTTCCAGCTCTTTTGCTTTTTTGGGGTTATTAGATATCAGGTTGATCGTTTTCACCTTAAGTGCCTTAAGTATCGCAGCGGCGGGTGCAAAAGCGCGCTCTTCATCATCAAAGCCAAGAAACTCATTTGCCTCTACGGTATCAAGCCCGTTTGCCTGAAGGTCATAGGCGCGCAGTTTATTTATAAGGCCAATGCCGCGTCCCTCCTGCATTAAATAAACCAGTATTCCGCCGCCTGATTTATGCATAAGCCGAAGCGCGCCGCGCAGCTGGTCACGGCAATCGCACGAAAGGCTGCCCAGAAGGTCACCCGTGTAGCAGCAGGAATGAACACGAACCAGCGGCGCACTGTCAGGTTTGCCAACTATTATTGCAAAATGTTCTGAAACTTTTCCTTCCTCGCGATAAGCGTAAATTTGTGATTTTGCACAGTCACGTAAATTCAGAGGAGCTTTTGCAGCCAGTACAAGTTTTGTTTTTTTCTTTTTGATATCCGATCTTCTAAGTTCAGGGATTTTTGCCTTGGGCTTGAACATTATTACTGCCGGCAGAAGTTCACCGCTTGAAGCAAGTTTTATTGCGGCATCGGCATCATCAGATTTTAGCAGGTTGAATTTCAGCCCGCTTTTTTTGCCGCTGATAACTGCCTGTACGGAAGCAATATTTATGGTCTTTAAAGTAACTTCGACATTGCCCGGAAATTTCTGACCGGAAAGGGCAGAGGCACGATTTTTTGTAATTACCAGCTTTCCGCCTTTGGGGAATTTTGTTGCGAATTCAGGATGTATGAAAGCGCTCTTGCCGATCTTCAAGGCGCGGCCCATTTTCAGTTCATGTATTGCCTGATCAAGAGTGATGCTCATTTATAAGGCTCCTTAAATGCCCGTGGCCGTCTATGTAAAATACTTTATCCTTAACATCTTCAGGCAGTTTGCCGTCACCGTAAAATATTGGTGTGCAGCCTGTGTTAAGCGCAGTTTCAACGTCTGTGATGGTATCACCCACGAACCATACTTTCTCCGAAGGCTCAATGCCACTGCCCTCAAGTGCAAGGAAGACTGGGTCAGGGTAGGGTTTGTCGCGTTTTGCATCGTGTGCGCCAATAATTTTATGGAAGTATTTTGCCCAGCCCATATGTTCTGCTTCCGAGCGAAGAACAGGGCCCTGCTTATTGCTTATAACAGCGCGGAACAGGTTTGTATTACCCAGGTAATCAAGCATATCTAAAGCTTCAGGCAGGCCTTCAAGCGTTTTTAGATTATTTGAGCGGTAGCTTTCAGTGTAAATTTTTCCTGCCTCTTCCCAGCGGTCACCGAACAGGGAAGGGAAATGATCACGCAATGATTTACCAACCTTAGTTTTTGTTTCTTCAAGTGACCATGGAGTTGTGCCCATGCGTACAAAAGTTTCAACCAGCGCATGATGTATAACGGGCCATGTATTTACAAGGGTGTTATCCCAGTCAAAGATTATTGCTACGGGTTTAGGCAGCTTGTTTTGTGATCTGGTCAATGTATTGCTCATAAAGTTCGTGTAATTGTTTTGCTATTTTACCTACGGGTATCTTGGTATCATCGATCTGGCAAACGGGAAGCGCGTTCATTGAGGTTGAACTCATGAAAGCTTCGTCTGCGGTCAGGGCTTCGGCAATAGTAAACGGGCGTTCTTCAACTTTAATACCATTCTTGCGGGCAAGCCTGATAAGAGTGTTACGAGTGATGCCGCCAAGGATAGCTTCGGTTGCAGGGTGGGTTATGACCACTCCGTTGTTTACAATATAAACATTACTTGAGCTTGCTTCGGTAACAGTACCGTCTTTTTCAACGAACCATGCTTCTTTGCAGTTCTTTTCTATAGCGGCTTGTTTTGCTATCACGTTAGGCAGAAGCGAAATTGATTTTATATGTCTCCACGCCCAGCGTATCTCAGGGTGGGTAATTACAGGAACGCCGTTTTTATATTCTTCGTCAGAAGGTTTTTTCCATGGTTTTACCGTCATTACAAGGCTTGGCTTGGTGTTTGCGGGGAAGGGATGGTCACGCAGTGCCGCGCCGCGGGTGATGCGCATATAAACAATGCCGTCAGGGATATTATTTTTTTCAACCAGTGTAAAAATTTCCTTCTTAAGTTCATTGGAACCAAGAGGAGCTTCCATGCGCAGTGCTTTTAGTGAATTCTCAAGGCGGGTAAGATGGGGCTCAAGGTCAATGAAGTGGCCGTTTTTATAAGATACAACTTCATAGACGCCATCGGCAAAGTCAGTGCCGCGGTCATCAATGCTTACCACTGCAGTTTCGTGCGGGACATAATTTCCGTTTACATAAGATATTTTCATTGCGTATATATAGCTTAATGAGCCAAAAGATTACAACTTATATTTTCTGCGTTTTTCTGGTTATTTTGGCGTGCCTTATCCAGAGTTTTAGTTATTTGGGAGTTGACAGCAGCTGGCTTGCCGACTCGGCCGTAAAGCTTCTTTCGGGCAAAGACCTGTATGTTGATTTTATTGAGACCAATCCGCCTTTCATAGTTTACCTTACAGTAATTCCGGTATGGCTTGGTGATCAGGCAGGATTATTGCCGCAGCATTCCTTTAAGTTATTTACTTTCGTTGTGCTCATAGGCTCGTTCGTAAGGATATTAAAATATCCGATGTCGGATTTTTTCAAGATCATACTTACCTTTGGCCTGTTTGTTATGCCTGCGCATAATTTTGGCCAGCGCGAGCATTTATTCCTTGCGTTACTGATGCCTTATTTCCTGAGTTTGCTAAATGACAGAAGACCCGCCGGAGTAGATGTTGCTATGGCAACTGTTGGCTTCCTAATCAAGCCTTACTTCGTTGTATTTTTTGTTGGTTTTGTGTTGTGGCAGGTTGTTTCTCAGAAGCGCTCACTGTTCCTGAAAGAGAATTTTGTAATAGGTTTTTCGTTGGTGGCATATGTTGCGGCGATATGGGTATTTGAGCGGGAATACATAACAGATATATTGCCTCTGCTACTTAAATATTACGGTAATTTTTACCTTATGCAGCTTGGTTATTATACAAAATTATTTGTATTCTTCCTGTTGGTATTAAGTATCCGCACAAGATTTTCATTCAATAAAAAAACAGAAGATGTTTTTTTAAATGAAAAGCTTTCATTTGTTATATATTCGGCTTTCCTTGCAGGTGTAACGCTGGTAATTCAGGATAAAGGCTGGGTTAACCATTATATGCCGCTCTATTTCTTCCTTTTTCTTGCAATTGCAATGTTCATTGAACTGGCTCCTAAGCGTATAGTTTATTTTCTTTTGGGGTTGCTTTTATTTGTAATGGTGCACATCTTCCTTACTTCTTTTATGACCATATTCCATGTAAGGAATTCAACATATAAAGAGATGGTTATAGAGGTTTTCGATGAATATGCCGCAGGTAGGGAAGTTGTGGAAATGAGCGCGGATCTTGGGGCTTTATACCCTGAAGTAATATATTCAAAGGCTAGTTTTAACTGGGAATATCCGCATATGTGGATATTTTACGGTATGTATAACGTGAATGGTGTAGCAGGCAAAAATATTGAATTCCGTAAGCCGGAAGAGCAGACGGAAGATGAAGCGAAGATATTCAAAAGCTTTGTTAATTATGTCATAACTAAAAAGCCTGCAGTAATAGTTTCCAATAATCTGGAATATTTTAAAGGCAAAAAAGACGGCTTTTATTTTGATTATATAAAATATTTTAGCCAGGATCCTGCATTTGCGGCGCAATTTGCCAAATATAGGTTTCTTAAGGTTGTCGGTATCAGAAAAATATATGTACTTGATGAAGGTAAGGTGTAATTTTGTTTACTTTTATTTATGCTGCGGCATAAATAAAATATGCGTGATAACCTGCTAACATGCGGTCTATGCGGCTTTTTTATTCTGGCCAGTGCAGTAATACAGATGAATGTTTATCTGGATGGTGACAGTGCGTGGCTGGTTGATTCTGCTTCAAAACTTTTGGCGGGGAAGAATCTTTACACAGATTATATTGAAACCAATCCGCCATTTATTGTTTATTTTTCTTCGTTATTCATATGGCTTGGTAGTTTTGCCGGGATGGATGCCGTAACTGCATTCAGGTTTGTTGCCTTTATGCTTGTTTTGTTATCGCTCCTGCGTGGCTTTAAATATGTAAATTCCGACTTTGTAAAAGTTATACTTACATTTGGTTTGTTCTCTTTGCCTGTTCAGAGTTTTGGCCAGCGTGAGCATATGTTCCTAGCTCTTTTAATGCCTTATTTCCTTTCTATCCTCTATGATAAAAGACCCGGTAAGGTTGATGTATTGCTGGTTACACTGGGTTTTTTACTAAAGCCTTATTTTGTAGTTTATTTTATAGGTATAGCATTATGGCAGGCTGTAGTGATGAAGCGTTCGTTATTCCTTAAAGAGAATTTCTTTATTGGTTTTACGCTTGTGGCATATGTTGGTGCTATATACATGTTTGAGCATGATTACCTTACGAATGTAATACCTTTACTGCTTAAATATTATGATGAATTCTATTTTATGCATGTGCCTTACCTTGTTCAGGTGGTCATATATATGCTTCTGGTTTTCAGCATCCGCGTAATGTCTCCGTTTGTGAAAGAAAAAGAAAAGCTGCTGGTTGATAATAAAATATCGTTTGTGATGTTTGCGGCTTTCCTTGGCGGCCTTACCCTTATTTTGCAGGATAAAGGCTGGACAAACCACTTCCTGCCGCTTTATTTTTTCCTTATGCTTTCAACAGGTATGCTGGTTGAGCGCTCGGACAAATATATAAGACTTATGATGTTTGCCCTGTTACTTGTAATATTCAGCATGGTTGTGTGGATATCTGCAGTAGTGGTGCATGGTGATAATGCAGATACAGAGCGTAATGAAATGATTGCATTGCATAATGAATATGCGGCAGGCGGAGAGATACTTTCATTCAGTATGGCGCTGGGCTCGCTTTATCCTGAAGTTATTTATTCAAAGGCTGAGTTCAACTGGATGTACCCTGTTTTCTGGATGATAATTGGCATGTACGATAAAAGTGATATCAAAGATGAAAAGCTTACCTTTCATAAAACGGATCAGCGCAGCGAAGATGAAAAGAAGCTGCTAAGGCAGGTTGCAGATTATGTAGTGCATGAAAAACCCAAAATGATAGTTGTGACCAACCTGAAGATAGATAAGGAAATGGGTGTGTTCTTCTTCAATTTCATTGATTATTTCTCGCAGGAGAAGGATTTTGCCGAGCAATTCAAAAAATATAAATTCATTAAGCGTATCGGCCCAAGAAGAATTTATGTCCTTGACCAGCAAAAGGCTACGGCTAATATACCTGCCAAGAGGTAGAATATGCACAATTTCAATGAGAACATGGATTTGCTTATAAAGGGCGGGCCGGTGATGATCCCTATCATCCTGCTTTCAATTTACACGCTTTGGGTAATAGTACTTAAAATAATCCAGTTCAATATCGTGAAGCCTCTGAAGCTGCGTTATGTAAGCAGCGTTATTGCGCTACTTAAAAACGGTGAAGTTGAGCGCGCGAAAAAACTTATTGCTGACCAGAAAGGCCCAGTAGCGCGGGTCATGGAAGTTACCATCACTTTGCTTCAAGATGAGAAAATATCTAAAGAGCGCATGGAATCGGAAGTTGAGCGCGTTGGTGCCACTGAAATGCGCCAGCTTGAAAGCCATTTGCGCGGCCTTGAAATGGCGGGCACTATTTCTCCGCTGCTTGGTCTTTTAGGAACTGTTATCGGTATGGTGAAAGCGTTTGGCCAGCTGGCTGCAAGCGCAGCGCAGGCAAACCCTGCAAGCCTTGCCAACGGTATCTGGGAAGCGCTTATTACTACGGTTGGCGGCCTTGTGGTTGCTGTTCCTGCAGTTGCGGCCTTCTACATAATTGACGGCTATATAGAAAAAGTACGCGGTGCAATGCGTGACTCGGCAACGCAGGTTCTGTTGCTTGAAAAGCAGATAGCCAACAAGAAATAATTTATGGATACCGCATTCACAATCTCTTACGGAGATACCCCCGAAGCACTGGATAATGTGCTTGATATCATGCGTGATTGCGGGGCTGTTTTAGAGGTTGAGGCAATCCAGTCAGGCGAAGAGCTTTACCGCAGAGAAATAAAAGAGGGGATATTGCCCGAGATATTTGAGTCTATAAAGCGTACAAAGCTTTTACTTAAGGCTCCTACAAAAAAGCCAAAAAGTAATGATTACATTGAAGTGATGGACGCTATCAGCGAAAAGCTGGGTGCGCATACTAAAATAGAATATTATGTAAGCAAGGCCACTCCCGGTGTTGGGCTGGTGGTTGAAACGGATGAAAAAAAAATCAGCCCGCAAATTCTGGATGATGTAAGTAAAGCGGCGCTTAGGCTTGGCGGTTATGAATTTGCATATAGTATGAATGAGGCTGCTGCGCTGTTTGAAGATGCTCTGGCACAAATGCCTCAGCTGAAGGCAAAGTATCATCCGCTATCTGAACTTGAGGATGTATACACTAATTTTGATATAATCTTTACTACACATGATTGTGTAAAGGTTTTGAAAAAAGCTATTAAGCCTGAATTTGGCTGCAATATATATTTAGGTAACGGCTATGCATTATTTGAGCCGATAGAAGATTATAATTACAAAAATAAAGGCCTGCTTCTTGCGGCGGCGCTGATGATAAAATATTCGGGCCAGCCTGATGCAGCTTGGGCAATTTACGGAAAGCTGGAAAGTAAGTAATAGCCTAGCGAATATTTAAACTTCGCTCACCATAGCAAGTTTTGCTGCTTCATCTTCAGTGATAAGCGCTGAAATAAGCTCGTCAAGACCTTTGCCGCCATCCATTGTTTCTTCAATATTATGCGTTGTCATACCAATGCGGTGGTCAGTTATACGGCCTTGCGGGAAGTTGTAAGTACGTATGCGTTCAGACCTGTCACCCGTACCAACCTGATCTTTACGCTGGGCTGCGTATGCGGCTTCTTTCTTCTGGCGTTCTGCTTCATAGATCTTTGAACGAAGCATTTTCATAGCCGAAGCTTTGTTTTTGTGTTGTGAGCGCTCGTCCTGACATGCAGACACTACGCCGGTTGGAATATGTGTAATACGTACTGCAGACTCTGTGGTGTTCACGTGCTGGCCACCTGCACCTGATGCGCGGTAAACATCAATCTTCAGGTCTGATTCTTTGATATCGATATCAACTTCTTCAGCTTCCGGCATAACCGCTACTGTTGCAGTTGAGGTATGTATACGCCCTTGCGCTTCTGTTGCAGGAACGCGCTGAACACGGTGTACTCCTGATTCAAATTTTAGTCTTGCGAACACACCTTTGCCGATAATTGATGCAGATGCTTCTTTGTAAGCGCCGATGCCTGATTCTGAAGTTGAAAGAACTTCATATTTCCAGCCGCGGCGTTCCGCGTAACGTAAGTACATACGGAAAACTTCTGCCGCGAAAAGGCCGGCCTCATCACCGCCTGCGCCTGCGCGAACCTCTAATATCGCGTTCTTCTCATCGGCATCATCTTTTGGCAGCAGAGCGATTTTAATGCGTTTTTCCAGATCCGGCATTTTTTGTTTTGCAGCGAACAGTTCTTCTTCGGCAAAGCTTCTCATTTCCGGGTCTTTTGCCATTTCTTCAGCCGCGCGGATATCTCCAAGCACGCCTTTATATTCGCGTGCAAGGTCAATAAGGTCCTGCATTGAAGAAATTTCCTTGGTTGCCGCTACATATTCTTTAGGGTCAATACCGGGCTGGAGGATTTTTTCATTCAGATCCTCAAATTTTTTCAATATGCCGTCTAATTTTGCTTCAAAGCTCATAAAATTCCCTTAGCGCGGCTTCTACAGCGAAAATTCAGATAAAGAAAGAGTTTTTTATTTGCTATCCCAGCTAAAATGCGACGCGGGCGCAAAATTTAATTTGTTTATCTTTCACGTTTAGTAAGGTTATCCAACATATCAAGGCTGTGTAACACTCCCATAAGGCTGGTGCCTTTGCCTTCATTTTCCATGAATTCAGCAAGTTTTCCGCCTGTAAGCCCGCGCATTGTCATTTTGCGGCAATCATCTATAAAGAATAGCGATGCGCGGTTCCCTGTGCGTTGTTTAAGTAATTTGTAATGTTCTTTTAAAATATTCAGCGCTTTATCGTTGTCCGCCGCCACCCGTTCCATATTTTGTTTATAAAGCGGTTTGCTTCTTGCCATTATAAAATACTATGTAAAGCTATTAGTTGCTGTTCCCCGCTAACAAGGTCTTTTACTGTTACCTGGTTATTGGCCGCTTCATCACCCGCATATATATATGCCTCAATCGCGTCTATTTTATTGGCAAATTTAAGAGCCTTGCCAATATTAGTTTGTGCGGCAACTTCAACCGCTTTGCCTTGATTGCGCAGGCTTTGTGCAATTTTAAGCGCGGTTGTTTTAAGCTCTTCACTACCGGCAATAACGCAGGCAGGTTTTGTTTTTTGCGGTTGGATGTCTGAAATAAGCATTAGCCTTTCAAGCCCTGCGCCCCAGCCAACTGCGGGTGTTTCCGGCCCGCCCATTTGTTTTACAAGCCCGTCATAGCGGCCGCCGGCAAGTACGGTGTTTTGTGCGCCAAGATCGCCTGATACAAACTCAAACACTATGTGGTTATAATAATCCAACCCACGCACAAGGTTTGAATTCTGTACAAAATCTAGCCCTAAAGCTTTCAAATATTCTTTTACGTTAGAATAATAAGCAACCGATTGCTCATTAAGATAATCTTCCAGTTTTGGCGCACCTAAATTTATTTTCTTATCGCCTTCGTCCTTAGAATCCAGAATACGAAGCGGGTTTTTACTAAGGCGAATTTTTGAATCTTCACTTAAATCATCGCGGTGGTCGTTAAAATATTGGGTAAGCACTTTTTGGAAGTTCTGGCGGGATTCAACATCGCCTAAACTATTAATATGCAGTTCTGTTTTAACATTAAGCTGACGCAGCAGCCTTGCCGCCATTTCGATTGTTTCAGCGTCATCAGTTGGTTTGCCTGCGCCCAAATATTCAAAGTTAAGCTGGTGGAACTGGCGCTGGCGGCCTTTTTGCGGTCTTTCGTAGCGGAATACCGGGCCGGTAGAAAAGAATTTGCAAGGCAGGCTTTGCTGTAAACCGTTAGATATAAAGCTGCGTACTATGCCTGCGGTGAATTCAGGGCGCAAGGTAAGGTTCTCACCACCTCTGTCCTGAAATGTGTACATTTCCTTGGAAACTATGTCAGAAGTTTCGCCGACCGAACGAGCGAAAACATCCGTAAATTCAAATATTGGGGTGGCTATTTCTGAATAGCCATAGCTTTCTGCCAGCCTGCGGGCAGTTGCCACTATTGCCAGAAATTTGGCGAATTCTTCCGGCAGCAGGTCATGCGTGCCTCTAACTGGTTGTAATTTACTCATAACTAATCTCTTGGCGCGGAGTTTAGTTAGTGAGTGCCAAGGGCGCAACTAATTTTCTTGCAGGTGATGTTTTGATTTTAAACTTACGGCGTAGCTATCAATGTAAGGGTTATCAATAAGACCTTTGTCTTTTGCCTGCTCATATACTGAAAGTAGTGTGGAAGGGTGGGGCGGCCATGGAATTCCGCCAAATTCCTCAAGTCCGTCATATAGTCTTAAAAACAGGTCTGTGTAGCCCGGTAGCTCATAAGCCACATTATTCATATCCTGCCCGCCAATGGCAAACCAGCCAATATCTTGGGGCGTGAATAGGCTGGATGCGCCCCACATTATGTGGCGCATCATCTCAACATCATCCTGTTGCGTGACGAGTGCTGCAAGTTCGGGGTTAAGTTCCAGCAGCTGGGTAAAGTCAGCGCTTATTTCGGCCGGTAATATATTGTTTAAGGCAAGAGGGTATTTACGGCGAAGCCAGGCACTATACTCAAAAGCATTCTTACCTTTGGGGAATTTGTAGCTGCCGCATACATCAATACCGGTTCTGGTAAACAGGTCTGAAGGAGGGGAAGTGTAGGGGAAGTCTTGCGGTTCTATCCTGCTTTCTTCCCTTGGTAATATGGCTAAAAGCTTTTTCAGTGCCTGCTTCATTAATTGAATGCTAGCAGCGCTATGTTAATGTCTTATGACGGAAATATGTATTTTTTAATACATGTTTCCTGCTATAGGTTGTCACATGAAATTCACTTTTCTATTTGTCTTTTTTGGTGCATGCTTTTTGTTCTCTTTGCTTGGAGAATATTTTTACATTGCAGACCTGCTTTCATCTTTTTATCTGCAATATTTTATAGCGGCGCTGATTTTTACTACCTACTATGCGTTTCGCGGCTTTAAAAAACATTTTTATTTTGCGCTTATCATATTGCTGGCAATCTGGACGAATATAGGCTCAGTTCATTTTCCTGATACCAGAGTAATCAAGGCTGGCCCGGCGCCGCAACATATAAGGGTTATGCAGTTCAATGTGCTTTACGCTAATACGCAGCTTAAAGAGGCGGTTGAAGAAATAGTAAAGGCTGATGCCGATATATTAGTGTTTCAGGAAGTGACTCCGCGGGTGGTTGCAGAATTTGCAAAGCTGAAGGAAAAATACCCAAACTATATTGAGTCCCCGCAGGATGATGCGTTTGGTTCTATGGTAATGACACGTTTGCCGATCATAAAAGCAGAGCGGAAGAACCTGCCAAATTCTGCGGTGGATTATACTGAGGTAAACATCCTGCTTAAAAACGGATCTGTGCTTAAATTATATGAGCTGCATACTTTGCCGCCTGTAGGTGCGGGGCATCACAGGGAAAGGAACGGGGAGCTTGAGGCAATTGCGCGGCTTTTGAGTTCTGATGCTGCTACCAATAAAATTATTGCGGGTGATTTTAACATTACGCCTTATTCTGCCCATTTTAAGAGCTTTGTTAAAAACTCCGGTATGGTGGCTTCAGTAGGTTTTAAGGGGACGTGGCCGTCTAAATTACCGGCTATTTTCCGTATACCTATAGACCATTTGCTGGTTAGTGATAATATCGGCATAAAAAACAGGGTGTTAGGGGTGAATTTAGGTTCGGATCATTTGCCTGTTATAACTGATCTTATAATATACAGATAGTTAGCTGGGGTTTAAGGCCGGCGGTTTATTTGGGCTTGCTATAAGCATACATATATATTATATACGCGCTCCCGATAGTGAAATGGCGATAGGCAATGCCATTAGCATCGTAATTAAAACAATTGAGGAAAATATGCCAAAACTAAAATCTAAAAGCGCAGCTAAAAAGCGCTTCTCCTTTACTGCTACGGGTAAGGTTAAGGCCACCCAGGCAAATAAAAAACACAGAATGCGTAACCGTTCTAAATCAACTCTTCGCCGTCAGCGCGGGACCACGATCCTTGCTAAAGCTGAACAAGCGCGCGTAGAAAAATTCCTACCTAACGGTTAATTATAAGGAGAGACACATATGGCTAGAGTTAAAAGAGGTGTTGTAAAACACGCACGTAAAAAAGAAGTTGTTGATGCAGCAAAAGGCTATTACGGCCGCGCGAACAGCTGCTACCGTACTGCAATTGAACGCGTTGAAAAAGGCCGTCAGTATGCATATCGTGACCGCCGTAACAAAAAGCGCGCTTTCCGCGCCCTTTGGATACAGCGTATCAACGGTGCAGTTCGTGTACATGGTCTTGTTTATTCAACGTTCATCAACGGACTTAAAAAAGCTAATATCGAGCTAGATCGTAAAGTTCTATCTGATATCGCGATCACTGATCCGGCTGGCTTCGAGCTTCTTTGCAAACAGGCAAAAGATGCTCTTGCTAAAACTAGCAAAAAAGCAGCTTAAGTAACTAAAACTATTGTAATCCTCGGGTAGATATTTATATTCACCCGAGGATTTTTTTTGATTTTTACTTAGATATTATGAGCGAACTCGATTCCATTAAACAATCAGGTCTGGAAGAAGTGGCAAAAGCCACTGACCTGCGCGTGCTTGAAGAGCTGCGTGTGAAATACTTAGGCAAGAAAGGTCTGGTTACATCTGAGATGGGCAAGATAGGATCGCTTCCGGTAGAAGAGAAAAAATCTTTCGGCGCAAAGGTAAATGAAGCGAAGCAAGCGGTTGAAGCGGCAATTGAAGAGAAGAAGGCCGTACTTGAAATTGCCGAAATAAATAATAAACTGGCTTCCGAGAAAGTTGATATCACCCTTCCTGTCCGCCAGAGTGCTAAAGGCAGCATCCACCCGATATCTAAGGTAATGGAAGAAATTGCGGCGATACTTAACGCGCTAGGTTTTGAGCAAAAAGACGGCCCGAATATTGAAGATGATTATCACAACTTCACGGCTTTAAATATTCCTGAAACGCATCCGGCGCGCCAGATGCATGATACTTTCTATTTTGATGCAACCCGCGTATTGCGTACACATACATCACCTGTGCAGATCCGTACTATGGAGCAGGGTAAGCCGCCGTTTAGAATTTTCAGCATGGGCCGTACCTACCGTTCTGATTCTGACATGACTCACACGCCGATGTTCCATCAGGTGGAAGTGCTTTACGTTGATAAGAACGTGAATATGGCAAACCTTAAATGGATGATAAACGAGTTCATCACTTCATTTTTCGGTGAGCGTAAGGTGCGTCTTCGTCCTTCATACTTCCCGTTCACTGAGCCTTCGGCGGAAGTGGATATTGAGTGGGAGAACGGTAAGTGGCTTGAGATCATGGGCGCGGGTATGGTTCACCCTAATGTGCTTAAGAATGTGGGCATAGACCCTAACGAATATAGCGGTTTCGCATTTGGTGCAGGTATAGAGCGCATGGCAATGCTTAAATATAACATACCGGACCTTCGCCAGTTCTTTGAATCTGACATGCGCTGGTTAAAACATTATGGGTTCTAATATGAAAAAGATATTTATACTTGCTGTTGTTAAAAAGCTTGTTCTTGTTGCGGTATTTGTTTTGTACCCTGTAGCTTCAGAAGCGTGCATGGTTGATGAAGGTTGGGAAAAGAGAACGGTTGATAAAGCTGATAAAAACAAAGACGGGAAAATAGATTATCCTGAGTATAAAGCGATGCATTCCTGGTCTGCGGCTGATGAGCATATAGCACAAAATAGCTGGAAATCAGACCTTGAAAAGGCAAATAAATATATTGTGCAAACTGCCCCTGACGGGAAAATTAGCGTGGTAGAAAATAAAGCCGCAGAAAAAAGAGATTATTTGACGGTAAAGGAATTTGTAAGCGGCTTCAGGCCAAAATGCGGTAATTGATATGAAAGCTATTTTATTCACTGCAATATTTGCGCTTATTCCTTCAATTTCATTGGCATGTACGCTGGATCAGGCGGTGTTTGATAAGACGCGAGCGCGTTTTGTAAAGCTGGATGTGAATAGTGACGGCAAGCTGGAAAAAGAAGAATTCATGCAGCAGAAAAAGAAAGCTGCGAAGCTTGAGAAAGAATGGGAGGCGGAAAGGCTTGCGCAAAAAGGCTATATTACAAAAGACGAGTTTGTAAGACGCGAGCACCCTAAATGTATTGAGGTCAAAAAATGAAATTTACGTATAACTGGCTGAAAGAGCATTTAGATACAAGCGCTACGCCGGAACAGATTGAAGTTAAACTTACTGACCTTGGCCTTGAGGTGGATGATTACCGCAATCTTGGTGATATTTATGCGCCTTTCATTGTTGCGCAGATCGAAGAAGCCGTGCAGCACCCGAATGCGGATAAGCTTCGTGTCTGTAAAGTAAATAACGGTAAAGAAGTATTGCAGATAGTTTGCGGGGCTCCCAATGCGCGTGCGGGTATTAAAGTTTGCCTTGCCCCTGTTGGTGCCAATATACCTAACGGTAACTTTCAGATCAAAAAATCAAAGATACGCGATGTTGAGTCTAACGGCATGTTATGTAGTGCCGAAGAACTTAATCTTGGCGGTGCTTCCGAAGGTATCATGGAGCTTGATGCTTCGGCGGTGGTTGGTAGCAAATATGCTGAATATGCAGGCCTAAATGACTCTGTTTATGAAATAGCAATCACTCCAAACAGGGCGGATTGTCTGGGGGTGCGCGGTGTTGCGCGTGACCTTGCGGCTGCAGGTCTTGGTAAACTTAAAGAGCTTAATTTTGAAAGTCCGAAGCCGGAAATAAAGTCTCCTGTATCGGTAGCATCCGACTCATATTACATCGGCCGTTATTTTGAAGGCGTTAAGAATGGTGAGTCTGATGAATGTGCAGCGGGAAAGCTTAAAGCAATTGGCCAAACCCCAATTTCGACTCTGGTTGATATAACAAATTACATAACTTTTGATCTTGGAAGGCCACTTCATATCTATGATGCAGACAAGCTGAAGGGCAATATCCATGTGCGTGAAGCTAAAAAGGGCGAAAAGATAAACGCGCTTAACAACAAAACATACGAAATGCAAGGCGGTGAACTTGTGGTTGCCGATGATAACGGTATAGTGGCGCTTGCGGGTATTATCGGTAACGTGGAAACGTCGGTTACTGCCGAAACTAAAAATATCTTCCTTGAGGTTGCGTATTTTGAGCCTGCTAAAGTTATTGAAGCAGGCCGCCGTCATATGATCGACTCAGACGCGCGTTACCGTTTTGAACGTGGTTTGGATGCAGAAGCAATGCAATCAGGAGCTGAATTGGCAAGCTGGATAATAAACTCTCTTTGCGGCGGCAGGCCGTCTGAGTTTGTTGTTGCAGGTAAAAAGCCTGAATGGAATCGCGAGATTGAGTTTGATTTCGGTTACATTAAACAGCATGGCGGTGTTGAAGTTGCGGAAAGCAAAGCAAGAGAGATTCTTGCTTCTCTTGGTTTTGGTGTGAACGGCAATAAAATTTCCGTACCTTCGTGGCGCGCAGATGCAGAAGGGCGTGCAGATATAGTTGAAGAAGTGCTTCGTGTAAGCGGTCTTCAGAATATCCCGCTAACGCCAATTCAATATTCAACTCCGGTAACAAATGTTCCAAACCCTTTCCGTGCTGCTCTGGTAGCACGCGGGCTTACCGAAGTTGTTACTTATTCATTTGAGCCGGCTGAGCACAAGTCTTCGGGGCCAAGGCTTTTGAACCCGATATCGGAAGATCTTGCGGTTATGCGCGGATGCATTATCCCCAACCTTGTTCAGGCGGCAAAGCGCAATAGTAACCGTGGTTTTAAAAATCTTGGTCTGTTCGAGATCGGGCCTGTATTCGGTGAGACTGAGCAGGTGATAGCAAGCGGTATACGTATCGGCAAAAATGCCGAGCGCAATTTGCATGAAGACGTGCGTAATGTTGATGTGTTTGATGCTAAGGCGGACCTTATGGCTATTACGGGTGAATATGGTGAAGTGCGTGAGGGCGCGCCTGACTATTACCATCCGGGCAGGAGCGGCGGAATTTTCCTTGGCAAGAATTGCTTAGGATATTTTGGTGAGTTGCATCCTGCGCTTGTTAAAGCGATAGATGCGCCGACACCTGTAGTTGCGTTTGAGGCATTTATCCAGAACCTTCCGAAGTCCCAGAAGAAGTATAAGAAGATAGATGTATCTGACTTTCAGGCAGTAAGCCGTGATTTTGCTTTCGCGGTGAATGTTGATGTTAGGGCTTCAGATATGGCGGCAACTATACGCAAAACCAGCCAGCTAATAGATAAAGTTGATATTTTCGATGTTTATCAAGGTGATAAGATTGAAAAGGGTAAAAAGTCAGTTGCTCTTGCGATTAATATCCAGCCTAAAGATAAGACGCTGACAGATGCTGAGATCGATGCTATTTCTGCAAGCATTATCAAGGAAGTAACAGGTAAGTTTGGGGCGGAGCTGCGCAAGTAAAAGGCAGGTGGAAGGGCAACCGCGCACCATAGCGACTTCAAATTAGTTATTAACCATTTCTGAAAAGAACCTAAAATTTTATCTTTATTTTGGGTCAAAATTGTGGTATAAATATCCCTGTACAAAGGTAGCCCTGATGTTTTGAAAGGGCATAGGTAGTGTTAAACCAAATAAACAAGGAAATGTGTAATATGGCGAAAGCGGCGACCAAAAAAAATGTGAAAACTCAGAAAGTTAAAGTTAAAACGGTAAAGGCAGTGAGTGTAAAAAAATCAGGTAAAAAAGCAGTTGTTAAAACGGTGATATCTAAACCTGTAATTAAAACTGCAGCTAATAATTCAGCTAAAACTACAGCTAAAGTTGCCCCTAAACTGGCTGTTGTTGCTAAAGCTCCCGTAGCTGCTGCACCTAAAGCTAAAAACGAGTTTGAATATGCGGTTGGCCATTTCTTAGTGTATCCTACGCATGGTGTAGGCAGAGTGACTGATATTGAGTGTACTGAGATCGCAGGCACAAAAGTTACTCTGTACGTACTATATTTTGAAAAAGAAAAAATGACCCTTCGTGTTCCTGTGACACGTGCAGCGGCTGTGGGCCTGCGTAAGCTGTCATCTAACGACCAGCTTGGTAAGGCGGTTGTGGTTCTTAAAAGCAAGCCAAAAACAGCTCGTGGTATGTGGAGCCGCCGTGCGACCGAATATAACGGTAAGATCAACTCGGGTAAGATCGAAGAGATTGCCGAAGTGGTTCGTGACCTTCACAAGAACGTAGATGATCCGGATCGTTCATATTCTGAACGCGTTATTTACGAGCAGGCGTTTGACCGTCTTGCGGGTGAATTCGCTGCTATCAATAAAATTGATAACAAAGAAGCGCATGAGCGCCTTGTTAAAACGCTAAACAAAAAAGCGGCTTAACAATTAACCTAATTTAAGTGCTTGAATATCGCCAAATAAAGGCAAATAGTGATATTTGAAGCACTTTTTAGGTAAATTATTGGCAGTTGTAGCAAATAATTCAACCACCCGATATTGTTAGAAGGGGCTTTTCTTGGTATAATTGGCTCTAATACTCCACAAGGGTTATTGGTCCAATTAACAATACAAAAGGTAAAGAACATGAAAATTCTAAAAAATCTTCGCAAAGATAAAAAAGGTGCAACTGCAATTGAATATGGTCTAATTGCTGCCCTTATCGCTGTTGTTATCATCGTAGCACTTCAAACTGTTGGTACAAGCATCAGTACTTCATTCTCTAACATTGGTTCTGCTGTCGGCTCTGCTAACCTGTAATCTGTTAGAATTACCGAATAAACAAGCCGGGGCCAAAACCCCGGCTTTTTTTATAAGCGCCCAGCCCTTAAATTAAGCCCATGGATCATTTTTTGAAAAGCCTTGTATATATGCTAGCCGCCGGTGCGGCATGCATGGTTTTGCAAAAGCTGTTCGCTTCTACCTTAGGCCAAAAGCAATTAAGGGCGGGTATTAAGCTGGATCTTACCTACTGGCTTATGGAAAATGCCGTTTTGGGGCTGGTCATAAAATTCTTCATTGCGGTTGTGGTGACATTCATCTTGCTGGCCGAGGAACATTTGCTTAGCGGCGTGGGAATTATCAAAGTGCAGGATCTTTACCTGCAGCTTTTACTGGCACTGGTTGTAATTGATTTTGCCGCTTACTGGCTGCACCGCATGTTCCATATAGGTTTTGGCTGGAAGCTGCATTCTATCCACCATAGTTCTGAAGAGCTGGACTGGATAAGTGCGGCGCGCTTCCATCCGCTGGAAACGCTGGTGATAATAACCCTGCAATATCTGTTCGCCTCATTATTCTTTGGTTATAGCAACCCTGTTATTGGCACGGCTATGGTGGCAAGGTCTATTTACGGTTATTTTGTGCATGCTAACATCAAATGGCATTACGGGGTTTTGCGCTATGTGTTTGCCAGCCCTGTCTTTCATCGTTGGCACCATACCACGCAGGCGGCTGGCATAGATAAGAACTTCAGCGGGCTGTTTGCGTTCTGGGATTATATTTTCGGCACTGTTTACCTGCCTGATAAGGGCAGGGAAACCCCGCATAGCTTTGGGGTAAAATATGAGGTTGGCAGCAATCTGGCGCAGCAGATCATCTACCCGTTCAGGGAAAAACCGCAGCTTAAAAAAAGAGCAAAGTCTAAAAAACTTTCCAACAAAGAATAATCAAGATAAAACAAAAATATGGAATTTAGTGGCCATATTGTTTACGGCGTTTGCTTCATTATTTTCGGGTTGGGTCTGTATGTTACCATTACGTCGGGCAACCTTGTAAAGAAGCTTTTTGGCCTTGCTATGCTTCAGGCTTCTGTAATGCTGATGTTCATTGCTATTGGCTACATTAAAGGCGGGCTTGCCCCTATAATCAAAAAAGGTGCGGAAGATGCGGTTTATGTTAACCCGCTGCCGCAGGTGCTTATACTTACGGCAATTGTGGTTGGGCTGGCTACGCTGGCGGTTGGGCTTGCGCTTTGCGTGCAGATAAAAAAGAAGTTCGGCAAAATTGATGAGAGCGTGAATTATGATTAGCGGCATAATCACCAACATCCCTGCGCTTGTAATTACGCTGCCGATGTTCATAGCGCCGCTGCTTGCAATGATACCGGCAGATAAGCATCTGGGGCGTTACTTCATATGGCAGATCGCACATTTGATTGCGGGTCTTAG
>CAYVII010000011.1:10336-19479 GCA_964451475.1 uncultured Rickettsiales bacterium | reverse complement strand
ATCCGCTTTAATGATGAGCATAATTCGGCTGATTTAAAAAAATGGATAGAGTCACTGGCCGGTGATGCTGAGCTGATATTCCACGTATCGGGCGAATCATTCATTACAAAGCCGGGGAAACTAAGTGATATTGTGAAGGTTTCAGTAAAAGAAGTAACAGGTTTAGAGCCAGAGCTTTCAACTACCGGCGGAACTTCTGATGCGCGCTTTATAAGCCGCTGGGCTGAGGTTGTTGAGTTTGGTTTGCGCAATGCAACGGCGCATCAGGTTGATGAGCATGTCGAAGCTGATGATATACCTAAGCTGGCGCAGGTTTATTCAACTATGCTGAAAAAGTTTTTTTAAGAGGTAAAATGGAAAAGCCTAAACTGCTTAAAATAGTATCAAATATGCTTTATCTCTCACTTCTATTTGGAGTGGTAAAGATAATGATGGTGTATTCAGGTGCTGTAGTGCATCCGCAAGTGCCACAAGAAGGCATGGGGGTATTTTTATTCAGTGCCATGGCTGTTCTGGCTTTCCTGTTCTTTCTTTTCTATAAAGTTTCGCAAGGCAAAAACTGGGCGCGTATTGTCTTCCTTGTATTCTCTTTACTTGGTTTTATACCTGCTTTTGGAATATTGGCTTCAGAACTGAAATTTTCTGCCGTATATGGATCTGTAAGCATTGTTCAGACTCTGTTGCAGATGCTTGGGCTTGTTTTATTGTTTATTAAACCTGCCAGCCTGTATTTCAAAAAGGAAAACCGTGAAGGTTAAAATCTTCTGTTGCTCAAAGACCAAAGAAGCTGCTTATCTGCAGATGGAGCACGAATATTTGAAGCGTCTTAAAGACTGGAAGGTTGAGATAATTGAAACCTCGGAAAAAGACCTGCCCGCTAAACTTGCTAAGCTGAAAAACTCTATAATTATCGCGCTGGATGAGCATGGGCAGAACCTGACATCATATGAATTTGCTGCGAAATTTACTGGTGATATTGCTTTTGTTATTGGTGCGGCAGATGGACTTCCGCAGGAAATATTAGATAAAACAAAGCTTAAAGTTGCGTTTGGTAAGCTGACTTACCCGCACAAAATGGTTCGTGTTATGCTTATTGAGCAAATTTACCGCGCCTGGAGTATAAAGAATAACCACCCGTACCACCGCGAGTAAAAGCGCTTGCCAAAGTGGCTCAAACCCGCTAAAAACCTTGGATTATGGCAGATTTGTTTTCAGGCGCAGCGGCGTCAAAAGGTAAGCAAGAGGAATACTCGGCAAAGGATATTGAGGTACTGGAAGGCCTTGAGCCCGTACGTAAACGTCCCGGTATGTATATTGGCGGTTCTGACGAAAACGCCATGCACCACCTTGTTACCGAAGTATTTGACAACTGTATGGATGAAGCCGTTGCAGGCCATGCAACGCGTATTGAAGTTACGGTCGATAAAGATAATTATATTACGATTTCTGATAACGGCCGCGGTATCCCAACTGATCCGCACCCTAAATTTCCTAAAAAATCTGCACTCGAAGTTATTTTTACCATGCTTCACTCAGGCGGGAAGTTCAGCAATAAAGCCTATGAAACATCGGGCGGTTTGCATGGTGTTGGTATATCGGTTGTAAACGCGCTTTCTGATGAGCTTGAGGTTGAAGTCGCGCGCAATAAGTCTATATTTGCGCAAAGTTACAGCAAAGGACACGCAACCACTAAGCTTAAAGAAACTGGCAAGACGCAAAACCGCCGCGGTACTACTGTTAAATTCCATCCGGACCCAGAAATATTTGGCACTAAGGCTCAATTCCGCCCTAAGAAAATATATAACTTTGTTCGTTCTAAAGCTTATCTGTTCCGTGGTGTAGAGATTCGCTGGAAAGTTGACCCTTCACTTATTGATGCATCTGACGGTGTTCCGGCTGAAGAAGTAATCCACTTTGAAGAAGGTCTTATCAGCTTCATGAATGAAGAGCTGCAGGGGCGTGAGTCTATTACTAAAAATATATTTGGCGGCGAAGCTCCTCTAACCGGCACTAAAGGTAAGGTGGAGTGGGCAATTGCATGGCCGGCAGACCGTGAAGGTTTTAGCCATACTTACTGTAATACAATCGTGACTCCGCTTGGCGGTACGCATGAAAGTGGCTTCCGCAGTGCTATTACTAAAGCTACAAAAGCATTTGCCGAGCTTACGAATAATAAAAAGATCGAAAAAATTACTGCCGAAGATATTTTCAGCGGTGCGTGTGTTATTCTTTCCGTGTTTATCAGCAACCCGCAATTTCAGGGGCAGACAAAAGAAAAGCTAGTTACGGCTGAAACTGCAAAGCAGGTTGAGAATGCTGTAAAAGACCACTTCGACCATTGGCTTGCAGGTAATACTGAAGATTCTGCGCGTCTTCTTGAATATTTCGCCGAGATAGTTGAAGAGCGCCTGAATAAGAAAAAAGACAAGGACGTTTCACGTAAGACTGCAACGCAAAAACTGCGTTTACCCGGTAAACTTGCAGATTGCAGTAGTAATGATGCGAAAGGTTCCGAGCTCTTCATCGTAGAAGGCGACTCGGCAGGCGGCTCTGCTAAACAGGCGCGTGAGCGTAAGAATCAAGCTATTCTTCCGCTGCGTGGTAAAATACTTAACGTTGCGTCAGCGTCAGCTGAGCAGATATTGCAAAATCAGGAGCTGCATGACCTTGAAATAGCTCTGGGTTGCGGTACGGGTACGAAATATAAAGAAGCCGATCTGCGTTACGAAAAAGTTGTGATAATGACCGACGCGGACGTGGACGGAGCGCACATTGCTTCACTTTTAATGACCTTCTTCTATCGTCAGATGCCAGAGCTTATCTCAGGTGGCCATTTATATTTAGCGCAGCCGCCACTTTACCGCATAAGCGTTGGTAAAGAGGTTATTTATGCGGCGGATGATGAGGAAAAAGCGGCTATACTTAAATCAGCTCGTGGTAAGCTTGAAATAGGCCGATTCAAGGGGCTTGGTGAAATGACCCCGGAGCAGCTTAAAGAAACCACAATGAACCCTAAGAACCGCAAGTTACTTAAGGTGCGTATTGAGGACGCAGAAGCGGCAGCTGACCTTGTTGAGAGGCTTATGGGTAAAAAACCCGAGCATCGTTTGCACTTCATTCAGTCACATTCTGCAAGAGAAGTGGCTGAAGAGCTTGACGTATAGAATAAAAATACAATAAGGTATTCTCTGTAAGACCAACACAAGGTTCTTGATGACAGAATTGCCGACTCAAAAAAGGGTTTTTAATTATTCCGTCACGTCACCATCTGGCTTTTATATGCCAAATGGCAGTCTTACCCGCGTTATTTACGGCTTTAGTTCTGCCGAAGAAAAAACATCGGGCTTTGATGTTACCCATATTTTTATAAGAGATAAGGAAACGGGTTATATTAAAGATATCCCTGAGACAGGTACTTCATTTTACTTTTCTACGTCTGATTACGATAAAGACGATGTAATTACTTTTGAGCGCAAAAATAATGACCTGATAGTTACTATAAATACGCCGCGAAACTTATCATGTAATACATATGTTTTTTGTAACCAGTTTGCGGAAGATAAAATGCCCGCACTTGATTATATCAATATGTCGTACAAAGATGAAAAGGGCGAGAAGTGTATTAAGAATATTGATATGCGTGACTATAGTGAGTGCGCTGTTTATGAGCTAAATAGCGCACTGGAAGCCTACAGGCGTGATGATATCAAGCCTGATTTTTCACGTTCGAGGGTGAATGTGCATGAAAATGCAATAGACAATATTTCATATAACCTTGATCCTAAAAAATCTGTAGTGGTTGAAGTTAAGCCAAGTTTTACCGCTAACAGAAATGTGGTTGAGCAGTTTTTTAGCCCGAAAGGCAGAGAACTGGCAGATAGTTATGTGCTTGATCTGAGGAGGACGGAAAGAGACGGAGCTATATATGCTCCTTTATACGGGCCGGATGCACATGCTGATTATGATAAAATGCTGCGTGTGGCTGTAGAGAGTGTGAAGGATAATTCCCGCTTTGTATTCGAGGTTCCAAGGCAGTTTGTTGATAAACCTGCCATGGAAAAGCTGACCATACTTACCCTTGATGAGAATGGCGCTACAAGACAGACAAATATTGAAGGTGACAGTCTGAAAAGCAGGGAAGGCTTTATTAAGGCGTTTGACAAGGCAATTGAAGAGGCCGGTTACGGTGTCAGGAACCCCCCTGCGCTTACACAGCAGCTTGAGCATGTTAGAATAGAAGAAATTGCGCGTTAGTTATTCGTAAAACTCCTCGGCGTCGGGAATGCGTGCAAATGCAATTTTTGTTCCGCTAAAAGCTTTGGCGGATTTTGGCATAACTCCCCACGCAACGCTGTCCCGCCCCATTTTGGCATTAAGGCCGTCTATCAGCAGGCTTAGGCGTTCCATCTTTTTTGTTTCTTCGGGTGCGCCAAAAAAATCTGGCTGGTTGTTTTCCTGTGGTACAAGTCCATAGAAAGTGATGCCAAGCTTACGTATGCGTTGAGTTGTTACATGCTTCCAGAGTTCGTCTAGTGCGTGCAGGAAATTGCGTGTATCGCATGTTAGCGGTAACTTAATGCCGTAATTTTCCCTTTCGCCTTTTTCTCCGCGTACGCTTATATCCATTGACGTTGCGTAGTAGTTGATGCGCCTCAGGCGGCTGGCTGCCTTGGCTGTAAGCCTGTAGGCAACAATGCGCGCCTGATCACGCGGACGTAGTTCCGGTGACATAACATGGCTATGGCCTACGGTACTGCGGTTTGTTTCTTTGCGCGGGGTGTCTATACCATGCAGTTTCTGCCAGTATTCCTCACCGCCAATGCCGCCCCATATTATGCGCATTTGTTTTGGTGAAAGATCCCATAGCTGTTCTGAAGTAAATACACGGTGTTTGTTGAGTCTAACTTCCATATTGTGGCCAATGCCAGGGAAATCGCGCAGTTTTAGCCTGCTTATTTTTTCTTTAATGTTACCTGTGAGTATAACTAGCCCATCTGGTTTTTGCAGTTCGGTTGCAACTTTTGCCAGATATGAATTTGCCGCAATGCCTATTGATGATGTCAGGCATTCACCGATATTGCCGTGAATTCCTTTTTTTATTGAATGTGCAATTTCTGTGGCTCGCGGGATTTCATTGTCCATCATGCGGCAGGCAACTTCGTCAATTGACCAAACGTCTGTTATGGGAATGTGACGATCGATCTCGGCTTTAAGGCGTTCGTGGTAATCAACGTAAACATCGTGCCGTGCCAGTACGCAAACAAGATCGGGGCATATTTTTTTTGCCTGCCATATAGGTGTGCCGGTTTTTATGCCGAATTTTTTTGCCTCATAACTTGCAGCAATTGCGCAGGTTGAATCTGTCTCTACAGGAACAACGGCAACGGGGCGGCCGCGCAGAGCCGGCTCGGCCTGTTGCTCGCAGCTTGCAAAGTAACTGTTAAAGTCAATATATATCCAGCGGGGTTCCATAATAAGAAAGGAGCTTTACTATAACATAAAGCTCCTTTTTTTATAGTGATCCAATAAAATTATTTTATTTAACAATTGCCGCGCCCTGTGCCGCTGCTGCCGGATCGTTAGGTGTAATTGGCGGTGCAGATTGTCCCATTTCCGGTGCAGGGGCGTTTGCCGGAAGGCCGGCAGCTTTAACGCCGGAGTTATTTGCCATATTATCAAGATGCCCTCTGGCTTGTGCTGCTACCTCGGCAGAGATAGGGGCTGCATCACCGTTTCTTTGCTCCGGCGGAACAGGAGCCGTATCATTGTTACGGTCAAGAGCTTCTGATTTAGCGGTGGTTGGTGTAGCTGGTGTATCCGAGCTTGTGCCGACTCCGCTTCTTTTTTCAGGAGCTACCGGTTCAATTTCATTGCTTTTTTTCAGTGAGGAAGCTTGTGTAAGTTCCTGCTCTAATTTTTTGTTTGCGGCTGCCATATCTTTTGTAATGGCCGATTCATGACCTGAAGGCCATTTATCTGCTTCCGCCAGATCTTTTTCCAGCGTTGTGCGAAGTTGCCCGTCTGCGCCTGCAAGGCTTCCGCCCGCAATAGTTTCAAGTCTTGCAATATCCTGCGCTGCGCGAAGACGTAGGGCAGGATCCATGGTTTCGCGGGTTTTAGGATCAAGATACTGGTAGTGCTCAGGGAATAATACTACATGTGTGCGTTCAACATTGGCGTTCATTGATGCGAAGCCCGGGTTGAACTTGCCCATCATATGGTTATATGCCTGTGAGGCATCACGTGATGAAATATCGCCGCGCGCAATACCAGCAGACGTGTAATCTAAATAAGCATGGCCAAAATCAGAGCTAAAATCTTTTGCGTTGATGTTCAGTTCATTTAATTTTGCATCCATGGCTTTTGCATCCATAGTGCCGCCTTTCATAGACTCAAAGAACTGGCGGGCTTTATCGTAAGCTGCCGTGTTTTCCACGGTGTTCATCAATACCGGTCTATCACCTTCTTCATGGTGGGCAGAGATGTATCTTTCGTTATCAATGATATTCTGGCGGGCTTTCATGGCAAGTTCGTTGCCAATTCTAACACCGTTCTCTGCATTCAGCCTATTTAGAGTTTCATCTCCAAGATCAAGCTCTGTATTGCCGATACCTTCGATTCCGTATTTTGTAGGTCTACCTTTTACTGCCATAATATCTCCGATTTCTGGTTATTGATAATAACAGCAAACGGTTAAATAATTATGACATTAACCAAATAAATGGTTAAAAATAAATAGTTAATGAGCTTGGGCGAGTAAATGCCTGATTAAGCTAGTCTTTCTTCAAGGTCTTCGTCGTAGTGAGTGCGTTCATCGCGCTCATGACGTTCCTGTGCTTCAATAGAAAGAGTTGCTATAGGGCGTGCTTCAAGGCGTTTCAGGCCAATTTCCTCACCTGTTTCCTCGCAGTAACCATAAGAGCCGCGCTCAATACGCAATAGAGCGTCATTAATCTTGTTTATAAGTTTACGGTAACGGTCACGCGTGCGAAGCTCAAGGCTTGCATCTGTTTCAACAGTTGCGCGGTCAGCGATATCTGACTCCTGCCAGTTTTCTTCTTTCAGGTTATCAAGAGTTTCTTTTAGTTCAGTACTAAGCTCGTCTTTCCATTTTGTTAGTTTCTGGCGGAAGTATTCAAGCTGGCTAGGGCTCATGTATTCTTCTTTGTCATTAGGTTTGTAGTTAGCTTCTATGATAACTCTTCCTGCTTTTTTAGCGGTTTTTTTTGCTGTTGTTGCTGCAGATTTTGTAGTTTTGCTTGTAGTTGGTTTTGTGGGCATTTTTTTTACGTCTTTACTTGTTGTAGTTGGTTTTTTTGTAGTTACTTTCTTGTTGGCTTGTTTTGCCGGTTTCTTTGAAATTGCTTTAGCTGCCGGTTTGGCTTTAACGGCTGACTTTGCAGTTGTCTTTTTAGCGGATTTGGTAACAGTCTTTTTAGCCATTGTGACCTCGCTTAAATTATTGAAGAGTGGAATATAAATATATTTGCCGCCTGTTCAAGTTATTGTTTTCATCCAATACCCAATTTAGCCAGTTCAACGGCGGCTCGAGTTTTAATTTCTTCAATTATATCAGATAGTTCCGGGTCTGTGTTGCCGGTTTCTACGCTATTTATAATGGTTTGCAAGTTTTGCAGGCGTGACAGTGATATGTTGCCAAAAAGCAGAGAATCCCTGATCTGTTCAAGTTTATCAAGCATTTCATTGCCTTTATCTACCAGCTGGCGTTTTTTCTGACCGTCGGGGTTAACTTCCTGAATAATATTTATTGAGCTGATAGGCTTAATTCCGGAAACGGGTTTTGCCTCTTCCGTTTCTTCCACTCCATCTAAAAACTTGGAAAAATCAGCGCCGCCGGTACCACCGGCTTTTTTGCTGCGCTGTATATTACCTACCTGACCTGTACCTGTGATCTTCATGAGTGCCAATTATAACAAAGTAAGAATAAAAGTCCTATTAGATTTTTCTATATCCGGCCACTTTGAGGTCATATCCTTCGAGGCCGATTATTGATTTTGCGGAAGAACTTAGCAGTGTCATGTCGCTGACACCAAGGTCCAGCAATATCTGCGCGCCTATTCCGTACTCCCTAAGTTCGCTTGGCGCATCTGCAACAGCCCGTGATACTGCCTGCCTGTCAGGAGTGCGTAAAATAACAATTACGCCTGCGCCTTCCTTGTCAATTATCTCCATGGATTTTTGCAAATTGCCGCCGCGCTCGCTGCCAAGGCTATCGTGCAATATATTATGCTGGTGCATGCGTACTAAAACCGGCTGCTTTTTAATATCGCCTTTTACAAGGGCTATATGTTCTGCATATTCAATCTCGTTACGGTAAACCATAAGTTTGAATTCACCGCCGAACTTGCTTGTGAAGTTTGTTTCGGCAATGCGTTTTACAAGTTTTTCCGTTTTGCGGCGGTATGCAATAAGGTCGGCGATCGTACCGATGCTAAGATCATGCTTTTTAGCGAACTCTATAAGGTCAGGCAGGCGCGCCATTGAGCCGTCCTCGTTCATTATCTCGCAAATTACGCCACTTGGGTTAAGGCCGCACAGGCGGGAAATATCAACCGCTGCTTCGGTGTGGCCTGCGCGAACCAGTACGCCTCCGTCTTTTGCAGATAGCGGGAAGATGTGACCGGGCGAAACAATGTCAGTTGCCTGTTTGCAGTTGATTGCGGTTTGTACCGTATGTGCGCGGTCAGCGGCCGATATGCCTGTTGTTACACCTTCGCGTGCTTCAATAGATATTGTGAACGCTGTTTCATGGCGGCTGGCGTTGCTTTGCGCCATAAGCGGCAGGTTAAGTTCTTTTACCCTGTCTTTAGTAAGTGCAAGGCAGATAAGGCCGCGCGCATGTTTTGCCATGAAGTTTATTTTTTCTGCGTCAACAAACTGAGCCGGAATTACTATATCGCCTTCATTCTCGCGGTTCTCGTCATCAACCAGAATGAACATCTTGCCGCTTGCGGCATCCTGCAGGATTTTTTCTATGGGAGTTAAATTCATGTGTTTTCAATGCCAGAATAGGCGGGTCTAGTCAAGTAAAGCCGTATTTTAGCCTAAAGAACGGTAGGTTCTGGTATGTTTATATTACCAAGGCTAAGAAGAGGGTTTTTCTGCTCTTTCTTCATTTGTTC
>CAYVII010000011.1:0-10236 GCA_964451475.1 uncultured Rickettsiales bacterium | reverse complement strand
TCATCCATGGTTATTCCCATTGCGCCCATGACCTGACCCATTATTTTCTTGGTAAGCTCTTTTATCTGCCACTTCATGTAGCCTGACATGCTGCTTATTTCGCTTATCATTTCCTCAGGTGTGCTGCCTTCAAGCATTTTGGTAAATTCATTTTCTATACTGGTTTTATCCTCGTATTCCTGATTTTTTAAGAATGTTGCAGTCATATTGTCAGATAGCAGGGGGGAGTTTACTTGTGTGCCAGGCTTATTGCCTTCTTTTGAGGGGGCGGCAATGTTTGCAAAGGCCATTTCAAGCGCGGCATTCTTTTCAGGCTTCAGGGGGGATGAAGCCTTGATGTTGTTTATGCCTAGTAATAAGCCTATCTGCATGGTGTTAACCATGAAGCAAGAATTGTGCCTAGTTATGGTTTATCAGCTTGTTAGATTCAAAGACCTGATAATTCTGCAGGTAGCGGGCAAGCGGGTCTATCTCTAAATTAAGCAGATCACCTATCTGGCGGTTGCCAAGAGTAGTTTCTTTCTGGGTGTGCGGAATTACGTTAACTTCGAAGCTTTTAGAGAATACTTTATTTACCGTAAGTGCAACGCCATCAAGGGTTATGCTGCCTTTTGGGGCAACAAAACGGTTAAGCCCATCAGGTATAGAAATTTCCAGTACCATGCTTTCTTTGACGCGTTCGTAATTAAGTATTTTTGCAACTGCGTCCACATGGCCGGTTACAAAATGCCCGCCAAGTTCATCGCCCACTTTAAGTGCGCGTTCAAGATTTATAGGCGTGCCTATACGCCAGTCTTTGAGTGTTGTTACGACAAGACTTTCTTCCGAAACCTGAACAGAGAACCAATCTTTACCTTCAGACTTACCGCTATCAATAACCGTCATGCATGCGCCTGAGCAGGCAATAGAGGCACCAAGGGCAATTGTGTGCGCGTCGTAATCAGTTGAAATACGTACAAGCGCTTCACGCTGTTTAGAAATGCCAACCACGTGGCCGATATTGCTTATAATTCCTGTGAACATGTAAGGGAAGATAATGTGCCGAAGCTATATTTCAATAAAAATGGTAGCGGTGGAGGGACTTGAACCCCCGACCTGTGGATTATGATTCCATCGCTCTAACCAGCTGAGCTACACCGCCACATTTTTTAGTTGTGGGGTGTGATAAACCAAGGAAGGGGTTTTGTCACCAATTTTTTATAGAAGGTTATGTTTTTTCTGTCCGTAAATGGTAGCGGAAGGCGTTTTATTTCGTTGCAAATTGCCTGTTTGCTTATAAAATATATGTCGCTAACCACTACTGTAAACAAACTAAGTACATTTTTAAAAAAGGAAATATCCCGTATGAAAAATAAAATAGCCCAATTTCTAGTAATCGCTCTTTTTGCCAGCTCGCTGGCAGCATGCCAAGAAGGCCCTTCAGGACAATATGGCAGCAAAGGACGCGGCACGGGCGGGATTTCTAAAACTGATGCAGGTACGGTTCTTGGCGGTATTGGCGGCGCATTCATTGGCGCTCAGGTAGGTAAAGGCAGCGGCCAGCTTGTAGCAACTGCTGCGGGTGCGCTTCTTGGTGCCTATCTTGGTAACTCTATTGGTGCTTCACTAGACGCGGCAGACCTTTCTTACTACGATAAAACGTCACAAACTGCACTTGAGAGCAATAAGGTTGGTCAGACAAGCACATGGAAAAACCCAGATTCGGGCAATAGCGGTACTGTAACGCCTACTCGTACGTTTGAAAATGCAAGCAAGCAATATTGCCGTGAATATACGCAAACTATCCAAGTTGGCGGAAAAACAGAGCGTGCATACGGCACCGCATGCCGTCAGGCTGACGGTAGCTGGAAAATAGTTCAGTAAGTATAATTCTGATGCCCGGCCTTATCTTAATCTGGTAAGGTCGGGTATTCCTTTTTTAAAGGCATTTTCGCGCCAGTCTTTTGCGTTTTTGACGGGCTTTGTTCCGCTTTGTTGCTGTAATATTTCAAGGTAAGCCCCATCTCTTTCAAGATGTCCTGTAAGGTCAAGTACGCTTTTACCTCTTCTTAGCCTGTATGTTGCAGGCATAAGATGTTCCTGAACATCTTGTGGGGTTATCACTTGTATCTGATCTGCATCAAAAAGTCCGGTAAGTGCTTTGTTAGGAGTGTTATTTTCTTTGGCGGTAATAGGAGGGGAAACCAGTATAAGTTCAGCGCCAAACTGCCTTGCTTTATATATTGCCGGGACGAAGTCACTGTCATCGGTAAGGATAAGCTGCCTGATACTATGGTTGATGCAGGCATCGGCCACTATCTCCGTGGTCATGAATGCATCGGTCCGTTTTTCCACATATTTATTACCCACTAGCATTTCATCGCCCCTGAATACACGCATTCTTTGAAGTTCCATTTTGCCTAAAAAGATTTCGGAACCGTTTGCGCGGGCGTATTCTATACGGTTTTCGGCGTTCTTTAATTTGTCATCTCCGGCCTTATCTTCGCGGCCGAATTTTGCCGGAAGAGTGGAGTCAAAATATTTAAAAGTAACTTCGCCCCAGCCTCTTTTTCCCGCAAGTGCATTAAGATACGAGAATACATCAAAGCCTTTATAGAAATTTGCGTGGTAGCTTTCTACGTCAGGAATTGCAAAACCGCTTACCAGCACGTTATTGGCATCAATGTAAGCTATTGTTTTCGTCATGATATCATTATTAACAAAAATTAAGAAAAAAATCAAGAAATTAGGAAAAAAAGGGGTTGGAAATGTTGAAAATTAAATCATGCCCCATTAAAGTACGGGCACTGTTTAATAAAACTAAAGGCAATATGACAAAACTAATGCAAGGCAAACGCGGCCTTATTATGGGCGTGGCTAACGATAAATCAATAGCTTGGGGCATTTCTAAAGCTGTGGCGGATCATGGGGCTGAGTTGGCTTTCACATATCAGGGTGAGGCACTTGAAAAGCGCGTTAAGCCCTTGGCGGAAAGCGTTGGTTCCAAACTTGTTATTCCGTGCGATGTTACTAATATGGAGTCAGTTGATAATGTTTTTGCTACACTTGAAAAAGAATGGGGACAGCTGGACTTTGTAGTGCATGCAATTGCCTTTGCCGATAAAAATGAACTTAAGGGCAGGTATGTTGATACCTCGTTAAACAACTTCCTTAATTCAATGAATATCAGCTGCTACTCGTTCACGGCAGTTTGCCAGCGTGCAGCTCGCCTAATGAAAAATGGCGGTAGCCTGCTTACGCTTAGCTATTACGGCGCGGAAAAAGTTATGCCGCATTATAACGTTATGGGCGTTGCAAAAGCCGCTCTGGAAGCTTCTGTTATGTATCTGGCAGTTGACCTTGGTAAAGACAATATCCGTGTTAACAGCATTTCTGCCGGTCCTATCAAAACCCTTGCTGCAAGCGGTATTGGTGACTTCCGCTACATACTTAAATGGAATGAATATAATTCTCCGCTAAGACGCAACACTACAATTGAAGATGTTGGGGGGGCGGGTGTTTACCTTCTTTCTGATCTTGGTAAAGGCACAACTGGTGAAAACCTGCACGTAGACAGTGGCTATCACGTAGTTGGCATGAAAAGTCCCGATGCGCCTGATCTGACTATTGAAAAAGGCGAAAACGCTGCATGAGTTTCAATACATTCGGAAAAATATTCAGTGTAACTACATGGGGTGAAAGCCATGGAGAGGCTATTGGCTGTGTTGTGGATGGTGTTCCATCGCAAATAAAATTATCTGAAAAAGATATCCAGCCATTCCTTGATAAACGCAAGCCGGGCCAGTCTAAATTCACTACCCAGCGTAAGGAGTCTGACACTGTAAAAATATTTTCCGGTGTATTTGAAGGGCAAACAACAGGTACGCCTGTTAGCCTGATCATTTTCAATGAAGACCAGCGTAGTAAAGATTACGGTGATATCTCTGAAAAATTCCGTCCCGGACATGCTGATTATACTTACTTCAAAAAATACGGCATACGTGATTACCGTGGCGGCGGACGTTCTTCAGCGCGCGAAACGGCAATGCGTGTTGCTGCCGGCGCAATCGCGCGTAAGATCATCCCTGATATCAGGATTAAAGCAGCTATGGTGCAAATGGGTGATCTGAAAACTGATAAGCGTGATTGGAAACAGGTTGATAAAAACCCGTTCTTTTGCCCTGATGCCGCTATGGCTGAAAAATGGGCGGCGGAACTTGAGAAGATCCGTAAGAAAGGTTCTTCTATTGGCGCGGTAATTGAAGTGGTTGCTGAAAATGTGCCGGTAGGTCTTGGTGACCCGATATATGGAAAGCTTGATGCGGAGCTTGCATCTGCGATGATGGGTATCAATGCCGTAAAGGGCGTAGAGATTGGTGCGGGTTTTGGTGCTGCCGCACTTACGGGTGAAGAAAATGCAGATGAGATCCGTAATGTAAAAGGTAAGGCTAAGTTCCTGTCTAACAATGCAGGCGGCATACTTGGCGGTATATCCAGCGGACAAGATATTGTTGTGCGTTTTGCCGTAAAGCCTACAAGCAGCATACTTACACCTGTAAAGACAATTGATAAAAAAGGCCGCGAGACTGAAATATTCACTAAAGGCCGTCATGACCCTTGCGTGGGTATCCGTGCCGTGCCTATAGGTGAAGCAATGATGGCGTGTGTTCTTGCCGATATGTATTTAAGAGCAAGGGCTATGGGCCAAAACATATAAGCAATATAATTTATTTAAAATGCGACCAAGGCGTGAAGAGGCAATAACACGGCAATACGGACTTTATATTCTGCGCTAAAGCTACTTTTGCAGCACTTCGGAAAGCCAGTCATTCTTCATGAATGTTTTAAGGGGCTTGAAGCCAAGGCTTGTGTATTTGTTCAAAATATCCTGCTGCTGGTCTGTTTTAAAGCCTGAAAGCACTATTACACCGTTCGAGGCATTCTTCATATCTTCAGCCATTGCCAATAGAGGGTTCATTAAGATGTTTGCCAGAATAAGATCATAGCTGCCGTTTATTTTCTCGAAACCTTCACTGGTTATCGATTCTAAATTTGCGTTATTTACTTCGGCATTCTCTGTACACACTATAGTGGCTATAGGGTCATTGTCTGAAGCCAGTATTTTAGCGTCCCATATTTTTGCCGACGCTATTGCCAGAATGCCGCTACCTGCTCCAAGATCCAGAATATTATTGAACTTGTAACCCTGATCAAAAAGCCAGTTGATTGCTGAAAGGCAAAGGAAAGTTGTTTCATGCTGGCCTGTGCCAAATGCCATGCCGGGATTGATGCGTATATCGATCAAGTTACCGCTAGGTTCGCTGAATTCAGAGTAAATATAAAAACGTGCGGCTTCTATTGGTTTGAAGTTTTTTGAAAGTTCTTCAACCCAGTTTTTGTTTTCCTGTTCCTGCAATTCAATTTCAGGGCATTGAATATTTATTGCAGCCGCAAGGCGTGCGACATTTTCTTTTATTGGTGCCAGCTCAGGGGTTTCATGGAAGTACATATCGAACCACCAGATAGGACTATCTTCAAATTTTTCGTGGAAGCGAAGTGATACGCAAGAGTCAGCCAGATTTTCGGCGAAATAATCAGAATAGATATAAGGAATTTCAAAGCGGGTAAGATAAACTTTGGGTGCAGCCTGAACTGTTGCAGTGTTATTTTGTTGCATAAACTAAAAATTCCTTATTTCCATCGCCGCCTAAAATGGGGCTTTCGGCTGTACCATGCACATTCCAGCCCTCATTTTCAAGGAAATTGCACACATCCCTCACGGCTTTTTCCTGTAGCTTTGCGTCTTTTACCACGCCTTTGCCGATATTTTCCTTTCCTACTTCAAATTGCGGCTTAATGAGTGCGGCAATCTCCCGGCCAAGTTTTAGCGGGGCGGGTAAAGCTTTAGTTAAGCTTATAAAGCTTACATCGCACACTATCAGATCAATATTTTCAGGGATAATATCTTTGTTTAAATCTTTGCAGTTGGTATTTTCTAAATTTATTACAAGCGGTTTAATATTCGGGGCTAGCTGACTGTGGCCAACATCCACAGCATATATTTTTTTGGCGCCGGCCTCGTGCAGAACTTCACAGAAGCCGCCGGTTGATGCACCAAGATCCATGCAGGTTTTACCTTTTACGTCTATTTTGAATACCTCAATAGCTTTCAATAGCTTAAAAGCCGCCCGACTAACATATTGTTTTCCTGCGTTAATAGTCAGCTCTATATCATACGGCACTTCCTGTGATGCTTTTTTAAGCACACCGCCGCAGGAGGCCTGTACATAGCCATTTTCAATGAGTTCTTTGGCTTTGCTACGGGTGGCGGCAAGACCTTTTTGAACTAATAGCATATCCAGTCTGGTTTTCATGTTGACAAATATGCGCAATATGGTTAGAAAACGCCACAAAATTAATTTACCTAAGTCCAAAGGATATCCTATGAAAGTTCTAAGCTCACTTAAATCAGCAAAAAAACGCGATAAGAACTGCCGCGTTGTTCGTCGTCGTGGCGTTGTTTTTGTTATCAACAAAAAGAACCCTCGCTTTAAAGCGAAACAAGCTTAGTTGCATCTATTTTAAGCTAGATTCCCGATAGCGGCTTATTCAAGCCGTTCTTCGTGCTTACACTGTAATTGCGTATACACAAATGAAAACGATGCCTAGTTAGGTTCGCTATTTATTTTGGTGATCGCGGCTTTTAGGCTGCCAGCTGAGTTTCTGCCTGTTGAACCATTTCTTCAATGATCTCTTTCGCAGGCTGTATCTTATCGACCATGCCCACGCTTTGGCCTGCCATAACGCTGCCGTTTTCAACGTCGCCTTCAATAACCGCTTTGCGTAGCGCGCCTGCCCAAAAATGTTCTATCTGCAACTGTGCCTTTTCTTTTGTTAGCTTACCTGCATTGAATTGGGCAATAGTTTCAAGCTGGCAGCGTTTAAATGCTTCGGTCGCCTTGTTTTCAATAGCGCGTACCGGGATTACAGGGAAGTCAGGGTCCACCTGCACAGATACTGTTGCGTTGCGCGCCGCTGATTTAATAAAGATGTTTTTAAAATTTTCGTGCGCAATAGATTCTGATGCGCAAACAAATTTTGTACCAAGCTGAACGCCGCTTGCACCCATACGCAAGTATTCCGCTATTGCCTCACCACGACCAATGCCGCCAGCTACGAATACCGGAACTTCTTTAATATGCGGCAGAATTTCCTGTGCCAGAACCGAAGTTGAAACGGGGCCGATATGGCCGCCTGCTTCCGAACCTTCAATAACAATTGCATCGGCGCCTGTGCGTATAAGTTTTCTAGCCAGCATAAGGGCAGGGGCAAAGCATATTACTTTTGCAAATTCTTTTGCCGCTTTAATGAACGTATCTTTTGGAAGTGCACCTGCAAATACCACGTGCGTAACTTTGTTTTGTTTGCAAACCTCAATAAGCTCCATGATCTGCGGGTGCATGGTAATAAGGTTTACACCAAAAGGTTTTTGCGTTAGTGCCTGCGTGGCCTTAATCTCTTTATCAAGCAGTTCAGGGCTCATTGAGCTTGCTGCAATTACACCAAAGCCGCCGGCGTTGGAAATTGCGGCAACAAGGTTTCGTTCACTAACCCAGCTCATTGCGCCGGCCATTATTGCGTATTGTGAGCCAAGTAACTCAGTGCCGCGCTTCATTAAGTCATTTATCTTCATAATAGCGCGGAATAATTGCTATTTTGCGGAAAATGTCAAATAATCAAGCCATGCAGTTCACCGATGAAGCAATAATACTCTCGTCCCGTAAGTTTGGGGAGCGTGACCTTATTTGCCAGTTCTTTACTAAAACACGCGGTATTTACGGCGGTTTTATTAAGGCGGGGCAAAGCCGCAAGAAGGTTGCCGATTATGAAACGGGAAATGTTGTGCAGCTTAACTGGAAGGCAAGACTGGATGACCAGCTAGGTACGGCCGAGGCTGAGGTAATTAAAGCTGCCGGAGGTTATTTACTGGCAGATATGAAGCGCCTTATGGCGGTTTTAAGCGCCAGCGTTTTGCTGCGCAGGACATTAGCTGAGCGTGACCCTCATGAAGCATTGTACGAAGAATTTCTGGAATTTTTAGAGGATGATAGCTGGCAGGCGGCCTATGTTAAGTTTGAACTGGCTTTGCTGCGTGAGCTTGGTTTCGGGCTGGATCTAAGCCAGTGCGCCGTTACGGGTAAGCGTGATAACCTGATTTATATAAGCCCGTCATCCGGGCGTGCGGTTACCGCTGAAGGGGCCATGGGTTATGAGGACAGGCTTTTGAGCCTTCCGTGTTTTAATACCCAGCTTTCTGCAAGTTTGGGGGTTACCGAATTCTTTTTGATGCGCAACGTATTTGCTCCGCAAAACTGGCAATTGCCAGAGGAAAGGCAGCGTTTGAGAAGGCTTGTAAGTTAGCTAAAAAGCCTTGCAAACTGCGGTTTTTGGGCTATAAATAGCCACCATGGCTGAAAATATTGAGAACATAAGTTTTAATGATGCGCTATCTAAGCGCTATCTTGCATATTCACTTTCTACAATAATGAGCCGGTCGCTCCCCGACGTGCGCGATGGTCTTAAGCCGGTTCACCGCCGCTTGCTTTACGCAATGCACCAGTTGCGCCTGAACCCGACTGAAAAATTTAAAAAATGTGCCCGCGTTGTGGGTGACGTTATTGGTAAATACCACCCGCACGGCGACACTGCCGTTTATGATGCAATGGTGCGCCTTGCGCAGGATTTCGCGGTGCGTTATCCTCTGGTGGAAGGCCAGGGTAACTTTGGTTCGGTAGATGGTGATAACCCTGCCGCGATGCGTTATACTGAGGCACGTCTTACCCCGATAGCGCTTGAGCTTTTAAAAGATATAGACCGTAATACGGTTGATTTCCGTCCTACATATGACGGATCGGAGGATGAGCCGGTTATTATGCCTGCAACTTTCCCGAACCTGCTTGCAAATGGTTCTGAAGGTATTGCGGTTGGTATGGCTACTTCAATTCCGCCACATAACCTTGATGAATTATGCGAGGCGGCACAGTTGCTTCTTAAAAAGAAATCAACCGATATAAACGAGATACTGGATATTGTTGAAGGTCCGGACTTCCCTACGGGCGGTATTTTGACTGAAAGCAAAGATACGATCCGTGAAGCTTACCGCACAGGCCGCGGTTCATTCCGTGTGCGTTCTAAGTGGAAAAAGAAAGAGCTTTCTCATGGTATGTACCAGATAGAAGTTACGGAAATTCCGTATCAGGTGCAAAAAGACAAGCTGATTGAAAAGCTGGCTGAAATCTACCACGCAAAAAAATTGCCGCTAATGGCAAACTTCCGTGATGAGTCTGACAGTAAGATCCGTATTATAATTGAGCCGCGCAACCGTCAGGTTGATCCTGACATGCTGATGGAATCTATTTTTAAACTTACAGATTTTGAAAAGCGTATTTCATTGAACCTGAACGTTATTGGTATTGATGGAACTCCGGGTGTGCAGAATATCAAGCAGGCTTTAGAGGAATTCCTGATTCACCGCGATATAGTTGTTACGCGCCGTTCACAATACCGTCATGATGAAATTGTCCGTCGTTTAGAGATACTAGGTGGTCTATTAGTTGCTTACCTGAATATTGATGAAGTAATTGAAATCATCCGTCGTGAAGATGAGCCAAAGCCGGTATTGATGAAGAAATTCAAGATCACAGATATTCAGGCTGAAGCGATTCTGAACCTTCGTTTACGTAACTTGCGTAAGCTTGAAGAAATGGAAATCAAGAAAGAGCGTAAAGAGCTTGAGGCTGAACTTGAAGAGTTGAAGACAATTCTTGGTGATGAAAAAGAGCGTCGTAAACTTATTTCAAAAGAGCTTGGTGAAATTCGTAAAAAATTCGGTAAAGATACAGATCTTGGGGCACGTCGTACGCGCATTAAAGGGGCTCCGACTGCTACAGTGATCGATATTCAGGCATTCGTTGAGTCTGAGCCGATTACTATTTTAGCTTCCGAGAAAGGCTGGATACGTGCTCTTAAAGGTTACCGTGATGACCTTTCAGACATAAAATATAAAGAAGGTGATGAAGAGCGCTTTATTTTAAAAGCAAAAACCACAGATAAACTTCTGGTGTTTGCTTCTAATGGAAAATTCTACACGATTGGCTGTGATAAAATCCAGACAGGCAAAGGTTTTGGTGAGCCTATAACATTGCTTACCGTTCTTAGTTTGCGCCACTACTTCCTCTGAAGGAACAATAAACCCAC
>CAYVII010000010.1:0-20301 GCA_964451475.1 uncultured Rickettsiales bacterium | reverse complement strand
TGCCGTGAGATATTGGATCTGCTGCGCGGTTCTCAGGTATTTATTGACCGTCCCCGTGTTGTTCTTGGTTTATACCGTGACGGGCCTTACACATGCGTTGGGCTTGCAAAATGTAATATTCCGCCAAACGTTGGCATGGTGATGGATGAACGCGTTTTTGCGCGTGACCCTAAAACATTACAGCTTATCCAGCTACCGGGCGAAAAAGGCATACGCCGCGCTACGCTTACCGAAGACGAGCTTGAGCAGATCAAGGCCGAGGCTGAGCTTAAAGAAGCAAAAGAGAATATCCTGAAAGAAATGGAACAGAACAAAGCCTAGGCTTTTATTTCTGCCACCAACTTATCATAAAGTTGTTTTGCAACCGTGGTTCTGGCTGATGTTATGCCAAGCGGCTTTATTTCAGTCACTGAAGTTACAATGCCGCCAACATTGGTCATGAATATTTCTTCCGAGCCTATGATATCTTCGGGTTTAAATTTCCCCTCAACTATCTTGCCGTTCCAGAGTTCGAATATTCTTTTGCGCATTGTGCCGTGAACAAACGGCAAATCAGTTGAAGGTGTATAAAGCGCGCCGTTTTTTAGCCAGAAAATATTAGCATTGGCGGTTTCACACACATAGTTTTCATGATTTAAAAGAAGTGCGTTCCCGCAATCATTATCAGCCGCTTCCATATATGCCATAGTGTAAACCAGCGCATTGTTGGTTTTGCAGGGGTAATTATAAAACAATCTTTGTGAGGCCATGTAAAGCTTCAGTGGTTTAAATTCCGGCAAGTTCTTGGCAATTGTGCTTATTGCCATATAAGCTTCACTGTTGCCGGCCTTGTAACCTACTACTCCGGCAGCGTCACCGCGGGAAATTATTATTCTTATATAGCCTTCAGTGATGTTATTTCGTTTTATCAATTCCTGCGAAATAGCAGCAGCTTTGCTTACATCAATATTCAGCCTGAAATATTCCACCCCTGCTTCCAGCCTTTTCTGGTGGTTTGGCCAGTCATATAGTTTACCGCCTGCTATCAAAGCAGTTTCAAAAATGCCGTCACCGAAGCGGAATGACCTGTCTTCAATATCGAGAACTTTAGAAGCCGCAGGCACGAATGAATTTTTAAAATAAATTTCCATGAAAATAATTTTATTGTATAACCGTTTAAAACAACAGGAGAAAATATGATTTCACTAATTTTTATACTACTAGCAGGCCTAATATTAATGTTCATGGCGATCAAGATCGTACCTCAGCAGGAAGCATGGGTGATTGAGCGTTTTGGTAGCCTTCAGCGTATCGTGGAACAAGGTGGCCTTATTTTCCTTATGCCTTTCATGGACAGAGTTGCGTACAAACACTCACTAAAAGAACAGGTTATTGATGTGCGCGAACAAACCGCCATTACCAAAGACAACGTAACTCTTCGTATCGACGGTGTTCTTTACGTAAAAGTTCTTACTCCCAAAGATGCTTCATACGGTGTTTCTGACCCTTACCTTGCAGTTTCACAGCTTGCGCAAACAACAATGCGTGCCGAGATAGGTAAAATGAGCCTTGAGCGTACGTTTGAAGAACGTGATACAATGAACGCAAACATCGTGAACGCAATCAACGACGCGGCAGGTAAATGGGGCGTGCAGTGTATGCGTTATGAGATCCGTGATATTACCCCTCCTCATTCAGTGCTTCAGGCAATGGAATTGCAAATTTCTGCCGACCGCCAGAAACGTGCGGAAATCCTGAACTCTGAAGGTAAACGCCAGTCACAAATAAACGTAGCCGAAGGTATAAAGCAGGAAACTGTATTGAAATCAGAAGCATCACTTATTGATCAGGTAAACCGCGCTAAAGGTCAGGCTGAAGCATTAGTACTTAATTCACAAGCACAGAAAACCCAGCAAGTGAATAATGCAGAAGGTGAAGCTCAGGCTATCAGGCTTGTTGCAGAAGCAACTGCACAAGGTATCCGCGAAGTTGCAAAAGCAATACGTGAAGAAGGTGGTAACGATGCCGTTGCACTTCGTGTTGCAGAACAATATGTAACCGCGTTCGGACATCTTGCTAAAACAACAAATACCGTACTTCTTCCTGCCAACCCTGGTGACGCAAGCACAATGGTTGCGCAGGCGCTTGCAGTGTTTGACGGCGTTAAAAAGAAAACAGCATAATGCTTAAACTGCGTGCTTTCTTTTGTGCGGTTCTGTTAGCCGGCAGCAATGCCGGCGCAGAAGAAGCTATAAAATCGCACGCAGTTTCTATTTACGGTGACGTAAAACACCCTGTTGATTTTTTACATCATGATTACGTAAACCCCAACGCGCCCAAGCGCGGAACATTAGTTTTACCTGCCCTTGGCACTTTTGACAGTTTGAACCCATTCATACTGAAAGGTACAAAAGCGGAAGATGCCAATTTGCTTTTTGATACGCTTATGAGCGCATCGGAAGACGAGACTGCAACAAATTATCCGTTAATCGCTGAAAGCGTTGAATGGCCAAGCAGCAACGAATATATAATCTTCAACCTTAACCCTGCCGCAAAATTTTCTGACGGAACCACAGTTACGGCAGATGATGTTATCTTTTCATTCAATACAGTAATGGAAAAAGGCCATCCTTTCTACCGTATGTATTACGCCGATATTTCTAAAGTAGAAAAACTTGATGATCATAAAGTAAAATTCAGCTTCAAAAACAGTAACAATAAAGAACTTAAACTTATACTGGGGCAGATACCCGTATTTTCCAAAAAATATTATTCAAACGTGGATTTTGAAAAGACTACCCTAAAACCGCCTGTAGGCAGCGGACCATATATGGTTGAAAGCCTGCAACAGGGACGTAGCATCACTTACAAACTAAGGCCTGATTACTGGGCAAAAGACCTGCCCGTGAATAAAGGGCGTTATAATTTTGACCGCATCCGCCATGAATATTTCAAAGACACTAACGTTGTTATTCAGGCGCTAAAAAGCGGTGTGGTAGATTTACGTTATGAGAACATCGCCAAATACTGGGCAACCAGCTACAATATACCGCAAATAAAATCAGGTAAAATAAAGAAAGAAAAACTGGCGCACCAGATACCGCAGGGTATGCAAGGCTTTGCCATGAACTTACGTAAAGATAAATTTGCCGATATCCGCACGCGTAAAGCACTTACGATAGCGCTGGATTTTGAGTGGATGAATAAGAACCTGTTCTATGATTCATATACCCGCCGTGAAAGTTATTTTGATAATTCTATTTATAAAGCAACAGGCCTGCCGGAAGGTAAGGAGCTGGAAATATTAGAACCTTTCCGTGCACAAGTACCAGCTGAAGTATTTACTACTGCATTCAAGCTTCCAAAAACTGACGGCAGCGGTCATATGCGCAGACAACTGCTTGAAGCCCGCAAGCTGCTTGAAGAGGCAGGATGGAAAATAAAAAACGGTAAGCTCACCAATTCTAAAGGTGAGGCTTTCACCATTCAGTTTTTGCTGCAGAACGGCAGCAGCTTTGAGCGTGTATTGCCTTCTTATATGGGCAACTTGAAAATATTGGGTATTGATAGCAGCATTAAACTTGCCGACACATCTACATATAAAAAACTGACCGATGATTTTGATTATGACATGATAATCAACTCATGGCCTGCAAGCCTTTCGCCGGGTAATGAACTTTGGGATTACTGGAATAGCGGCAGCGCTGAAATTAAAGGAAGCCAGAACGCAACGGGTACAAAAAACCCTGTGGTTGATGATCTGGTAAAACAAATAATAGTAGCGAAAGACAAAGAAACTCTGGTTGCAACCGTAAAGGCTTTAGACCGCGTATTACTGTGGAATTACTACGCCGTGCCGCAATGGGGTATTACGTCTTTCAGGATAGTGTATTGGGATAAATTTGCGCATCCTGAAGTTACACCTAAGTATGACGGACAGTTCGGTTTATGGACATGGTGGTTTAAATAATCAACCGCGCCCTTCATCCCGAGCCTTCTTTTCTTGCGCATTCATCCTATTTTCCAGTTCCTGCCCTGCCGCCCTGTATTGCGGGATTATATCCAGCAGTTTATCCAGCCTTGGCTTAAAGAATTCACGGGTTGCGGGGTCGGCTTTATGCTCCATGTAATCCAGCATACGCAGCAGCATTATGCGTGAGCGATCCCTGATATAGCATTCGCTAGTTGTCATTACTTCAAACATATTTACGGCCATAGTTGTAACTTCAACTTTTACCGCCTGTTCATTTGAGCCGCCGCATTTTTCATGCAGCATTCTATACGCCATCAAGTCATTCATTCTTGCCGGCTCTGTACAAATATTCCTGCCGGGCGGCATCATAGTTGCCTTAGAATGTTTCCCCACCCAAAAATGGGAAAGGTCATATGTAACCTTGCTATCTAGCATCATACGCACCAGATAGGCTTCCTTACCGCTTAATTTTATATTGCCGTTAGCCTGCGGCTCTTTGCCCTGAAGGCATTCTAATAATGTTTCTGCTGCATAGAACGCAAAATTCCTTTCTGTTTCCGGCCTTGCAATATGCTGCGCCAGACCCTGCACTATATCTTTTATTCCCTTACCATGAGGATCATATATTTCCTGATCTTCGTCTTTTGTTTCCTCAGGGCCGAAGCCCATTTTTACAAGCATATCCACCCATCGCTGAATCAACATACCCTGCTTACCTTCAAAAACGCGCAGCTTACGTTCGTTTATAAACTTAAAAAGCCTAACCGGAGTTACTTCATATTCCACCCCGTAACTTTCCAAGGCATCAGCTACCGAGCGGCCGTCCTTTGAAAGCTTCATATCCAGCTTATCCAGTACCGGCAGTTGATAAAGGAATGTACTCATATAACGGCTAAGCAGGAAATCTGCTATTTCTACAGCCCTGCCGCCTTTGGCCTTAATTTGCGCAAGTTCATCTATATAACTAACGCTGAAGTTAATTACCTTTGGCAGGCGATTGCCTTTTTTGAGCAAAACACCCATAAGTTTTTGCTGCATTACGGAAGCAGAATGTTCCGTCGGGCGGACACCGTCATATAAGTTTACAAACATAACGGAATTCATCTTGCTTGTAGTCAGCTGATCAAGGCTTGAGGCAACGTCAACATTTTCGGTCACATCATGGCCAAATTTTGCAATTATGCGCAGTCTTTGCAAAACCCTTTCCCCGCCATAATGCAGTATCTCTGATAGTTTTATATCGTTAACATTATGTCTCTGGTGAAGTATTTTTATAGTGTCAAATTCTGTTGATCCATAATCAAAATGAACATGATCCAGAGGAAATTCTTTACTACCTCCATCCTCATCAACCGTTATTAAACCGCGTATGCTATATTCACTTGTATTTATAGAGCGTGTATAAAAACAGCGGATAAGAGCCATTATAACAGAATCAAAATCCTGTCTGCCCGTTTCAGACCTTACAACTTCGTTATAAGCTTCAAAACGCTCACGATATTCCATGATTATTTGCACTATGGCATCACACGAGTCTGAATATTTTGCGTGATAATACGCCTGAAGCCCTTTCTTAAAGGCTTCCTGTTTATCTGCTCTTTCTATCCATGGGCGATCCATTCTTAGCCTATTACAATTATCATTGCATCTCCTGCAAATGCGTGTTCTACAAAACTGGTATTAGCGGAACGGTGGAATTTTGCCCTTTCCTGTATGAATTCAAGTTTAGGCATAAAATAATCACGCATTTGGGCGTCGGGCTGTTTTTTTAAATATTCTACCATATCTTCTGCCCTAACATCTGCCTGACCAGAAAAAAGAAACGGCACATTACCAAAGATCTCGAAATATCTTGAAGCAAGAACAGCCGCATCTACCTGTACAGGAACAGAAGGATTACCCATTTTATCCTGAAGCATATCATTTGCTTTGCGTAGCGGCTCGGACAAATCAGTACCTCTTCCTTCATAATAAGAAGGCATAAAATCAATTTTTGTAAGACGGCCGGCCCATGTATGCGAAAGGTCATACTCAATACCGGCTTCCAGAATCATATCACACATAAATGCGTCGTAACCTGTTAGTTCTATCTGGCCATCAGCACCGGCAGCTTTGCCTTTCAATATATCCACTAATGCTTTTAAACCGTAGAAAGCATAGTTTTCCTCCATATCACCAGACTCAATACCCCTGCTTAAATAATCTGTTAGCTTTGCAGCATCGGTAAAACCTTTCTTACCAAATCCCAGTTTTCTTTGAGTGCAGAATTCTTCCAGCTTTTGCGCTGAAACTTTATAAGTAATGCCGTAATTCTCCATTGCATCGGCAATAGAAGTTTCTTTGCCGTCAACTGTCTCTTTCTGGTTAATGAACTTATATGCAGGCGTGTTATAAAGCAGCGCAGAAAAATAACGGTTAAGCCAGAATTTGCCTAATGCTTCGCTTTTTTCCGGCTTCAGGCTTTTTGCTTCTTTTACAACCTTTTTTACCGAGTCAACGTAACGGACCGTATTTTCTATTATCTGGCGTGCATGGATAGGGTCTTCCGCGAATATTTCATCTTGTACCGCATGATATAATGTTACTATGAAATGCTCTGCAATGCTTACATTACCTCTGGTATCCTGCATCAGGCGGAAGTCGCGCATTGACTGGTCGTATTGCTCAAATAAAACAGGGATAAATACATTTTCCAGATTATCATGATTGTAATGTTTCAGCCAGTGATACGCCCTTAAAATATTAGCTGACCCTCTAAGCTCAAGAAAATCATCAAGCATATCATCATGTACGTACATTAGCGGGAAATGCAAAGTCAGATCGCCCTTCCAGCCATCAGTTTTCACATGAAAATATGTATAGTGGCCTTCGTAATAACCTAAATCTGTTTTTTGACGCTGCTTAACAGCTTTAGTTGCAGCCTGAATGTATGGGGTATCCAATTCAAATTCACCAGATTGCAGAACACGTGCCAATGCCATTAACATACAGTCAAAATCAGCATTGCCGCTTTTCGACCTTATCACTCTGTCTGTGCGGCTAAATATATCGCGCATCTTATATAATCTATGCGTAACAGCTTTTACAGGATCGGAAAATTCCTTTTTCCACTTATCCTGCTGCGCCCTTTCATCAGAGCCATTCAATATTAGCCAATCCATGTCCATGCGTGGGTTTTAGCCTAAACCATGGCGCGGAATCAATTAATTTTCATTAATAACATTCGTTAGCGGGCTAACTTCTTGAATTTTATCTGATGAGGCTCAATGGCTGCATCACCTAAACGGCGTTTTTTATCGGCTTCATATTCCTCGAAATTGCCTTCGAACCATTCAAGATGGCTGTTGCCTTCAAATGCCAGAATATGCGTGCAAAGCCTATCTAAGAAGAAACGATCGTGCGAAATCACCACCGCACAACCCGGGAAGTCTTCCAGCGCTTCTTCAAGCGCGCGCAGGGTTTCTACGTCAAGATCGTTGGTGGGTTCATCAAGCAGTAATACGTTCACGCCTTGCTTTAGCATTTTTGCCAAATGCACGCGGTTGCGCTGACCGCCCGAAAGCTGGCCAACTTTTTGCTGCTGGTCCGAGCCTTTGAAGTTAAAGCTTGAGCAATATGCACGTGATTTAACATCACGTCCGCCAAGGTTAATAATATCTTCACCGCCGGAAATTTCCTCCCATACGGTTTTGTTATCATCCAGCGCATCACGGCTTTGGTCTATGTATCCAAGCTTTACGGTTTCACCTATGCTGAATGTTCCGCTATCGGGCGTTTCTTTGCCTGTTATCATGCGGAATAAAGTTGTTTTACCTGCACCGTTGGGCCCAATAATACCAACTATGCCGCCGGCAGGAAGGCTGAATGAGAAATTCTCAATCAACAGCTTGTCACCAAAAGCTTTATTGATATTTTCGGCGATAAGGACCTTTTCACCAAGACGCGGGCCTGCAGGAATAATAATTTGCGCGGTTTCCAGCGTGCGTTTTTGCTCTTTGGCAACAAGTTCATTGAACGCCTTGATACGTGCCTGGCTTTTTGTACGGCGCGCCGCAGGGGTTGAATTTACCCATTCAAGCTCACGTTCAATTGCTTTCTGGCGTGAAGATTCCTGATTGGCCTCTACCTCCATACGTTTTTGTTTTGCCTGTAGCCATGCAGTGTAATTACCTTCAAAAGGTATGCCCTGCCCCCGATCCATCTCCAGTATCCAGCCTGTTACGTTATCAAGGAAATACCTATCGTGCGTAATCATTACAACCGTGCCTGCGTATGAGCCTAAGAATTTTTGCAGCCATGCAACGCTTTCGGCATCAAGGTGGTTGGTAGGTTCGTCAAGCAATAGCATATCGGGCTTTTCAAGCAATAAACGGCATAGCGCAACACGGCGGCGTTCACCGCCTGAAAGTTTTGTTACATCGGCTTCTTTTGGCGGGCAGCGCAGTGCATCCATTGCTATTTCAATCTCGCGCTCAATATCCCAAGCTCCTGCGGCATCGATCTGCTCCTGAAGTTCTGCCTGCTGCGCAATAACCGCATTCATCTCATCGTCAGAAAGCTCTTCGGCGAAACGTGCAGATACTGCATTAAATTTTTCAACAAGGTCAGTTTTATCTTTAAGCGCGACCATGATATTTTCAAAAACATTAAGCTTTGCATCAAGCTTTGGCTCTTGTTCCAAGTAGCCTATTTTCAGGCCGTCTGCAGGCCATGCCTCGCCGTCAAATTCTTTATCAATACCGGCCATGATCTTTAACATAGTAGATTTACCGGCACCGTTAGGGCCTATAACTCCTATTTTTGCGCCTGGATAAAATGAAAGCCATACATCTTTAAAAACTTCACGCGTGCCGTAAACTTTACGCACGTTCTTCATTACATAAACAAACTTATTTGGATCTAACCTTTCCGACATTATTCCGTACCTGATTGTGTTATTACTTTGTCTTTTGTGGGCACAGGTTTCAATTCATCGTTTACAGACTCTTCAGGCTCGGGCGTTGCTATTTTAGGAGCTTCTTCAACCAAAGTTTCTTTCCTGACAATTTTTTCTTCAAGGTCAGGCTGGGAGTTATCCAGAAAAATGAATGTGGCAACCAGAAACACTATTGTGAATAATATAAGCATCTTTACCTGCATAAAGCGCCTACCCAGCATAAAGCCAAGTGTTGCGCCTATTGCCATAAGCGTAAGTATTGTTGTTATATCAATGTAATAGGTTTTTTCCCACATAGGCTATAGCTAGCCCATGTAAGCCCAAAAATCAATCAGGCAATCTAGATCACACCCATTTGCAGGAAGTAATAGAAACCAACTATGATAAGGAAAATAACGAACAATGCTTTCAGTTTCCTGAAAAGCCATAGAGCCACGATTATCAGTAATATTATCTGAACCGTACCGCCGTCGATTCCGGCAATATCAGGCATTTCAAATTTTTCCACGTCTTTCTTAAAACTTTTCCAGCTATCACTCATAATTCTTATTATACCTTATTTTTTAACGTTTTTCAGCAAAAAACTTTTTTAAAAGCTCTATGCTCTCACTTTCATTTATTCCTTCATAAAGCACTGGTTTATGGTGGCAGGTTGGGTGTTTATAAACATGTGTACCGCCCATTTTAGGGTCAGAAGCGCCGTAATACAGGTTACGGATGCGGGCAAAAGATATTGCCGCAGCGCACATGGTACAGGGCTCTAAGGTCACATATAAATCGCACTCAGGGATGCGCGGCGCACCAAGCTTTTCGCATGCTTCCTGTATTGCCAGCATTTCTGCATGGGCGGTGGGGTCATAAAATTCTTCGGTACGGTTATGGGCTTTGGCAATTATCTCGCCGTTCCAGACAACAACCGCGCCAACGGGCACTTCATCTGCACTTGCAGCTTTTTTAGCCTCTTCCATTGCAACTTGCATAAAATTCACCATATTCAAAACATGCCCCCTATGGATCGCTATATTGACCTGCACTGCGAAAGAACGCAATACGGCTTTTTTGAAGAGCCGCTTAACGTGCTTAGCAATTTAGGTTTTATAATTGCCGCATACTTCCTGCTCAGGTTCATACGTACTAAACAGAACAAGCCATTTTCACTTTATTTCATAATTTTGCTATGCGGTTTTATAGGTCTTGGCAGCATGACCTTTCATGTAACCGCGCGCATGTGGGCAGCTATGTATGCCGATGTTCTGCCGATTGCACTATTTGCCGTAATCTTTATGTTCATGTTCAGCCATCATGTGCTGCGGCTTGGGCTGGTTGGCACTGCAGTTCTTATAGGGCTTCTGGTAGCAGAGAATGTTATATTTAAAAGCTATGTCGGCCGTGCGCCGGATGGTTATGTTTCACTTATACCCAGCGCATTCTTCCTGATATTTATCAGCCTGTACATGATGATAACCAAGAACAGATCCGCCCGTAATATAACGGTGGCAACAATAATTGCATCGGTGGCTATTTTCTTCCGCGCTACCGATATGTATTTTTGCGATATATTCCCTTACGGAACACATTTTTTATGGCACAGCCTGATGGGAATATTCATGTATATTGTTATACGTGAGCTTATTATTCGCCACCGCCGTCACGACCCTTTGATATCGCTTTGATAACACCGCGGAGTGTGCGCACTTCCTGCACAGTTAAATTTGTGCGGGTGAATATATTTGTAAAATTTTGCATCATACCCGGTTTTTTGCGCGGCACGGAAAAGAAATCAGTTTTATCCAGCTCTGTTTCAAAATGCTTTACCAGCGAGTCTATATCAGACTTTGTAGCCATTTCAAATTCGGGTCTTTGTAATACCTGCTGTGAAGCCTCATAACAAATAATACCAACGCTCATGGCAATATTTATGCTGGAATATTTCGGGTTCACCGGAATGGTTATTATTTTATTGGCCAGCATTATCTCGTCATTACTAAGCCCATTATTTTCACGGCCGAACATAAAACCGGTTTTTCCCTTAAGCTCAATCTCACGAGGATTTATGACCTCTTTTGTCATATCACGCGGACGGGCGGAAGATGCATAAACATATTCAAGATCCGCAATAGCGCTTTGCGTAGTTTCAAAAACTTTTGCCTTCTCAATTATCCAGTCCGCATGGGCAGACATCTCATGCGCTTTATCGTATGTTTTTGTGCCGTGCCAGCCATCACGGGGTTTTACAATACGCAGGTCATCAAAACCGAAATTATACATTATACGGGCAGCAGCGCCTATATTTTCGCCCATTTGCGGCTCAACCAGAATTATAGAGGTCATTAGTTGACGATGTCCGAATCAGGGTTAACTATACTGTCTACATAGCGTCCCTGAAATAATGATATACCTAGTGCCTGACCGTAGTAAACAGCATCGGCAGCATCGCAGCGGGCAAGTATCACACGGCTTTTACCGCATGCTTCAATAGCATCGCGCAGGCCGCTGCCCTCTTTGGTGCGGGCGTCACTTTTCACATCAGCCGGCCAGAACATTTTAACAAGGTCAAAGCCAAGTGAGTGGCGGTCTATCTGGCGTATGGTAAGGGCTGTAAGGCCATCTATGCAAACGCGGTAGCCAAGTTCCTGCGCATGGTCACGTGCGGCAAGAAAACCGCCTACATCACCGAATACGTCTGATGCCTGTATTTCCAGTACGATGTTGCGCTTGGCCGCAGCATCAAGATTTTTATCAAACTCCGTAAAATGGCTTGAAAGAATAGACTCAATATTCAAGTTTATACTTACTGCCGAATTTAATATTTTACGGCTGTTCTTGTTTAGATATTCCAGCATTTTCATATCCAGCAGCTCCGTAAGGTAACGGAAAAGCCAACGGTTGCTGGTAAGGTTCACGTGGCTGGTTGTAAGCTCTGAAAGAGCAGCAATATTTATGTAAACTTCATTGAACATTGGCTGGAAGCCGGCCACTTTTGCAGCACATATAGGCTGGCTGCGGAAAGCTTCACCAATACTTATCTTGCCAAGCTCAGCTTCCACACGGGAAAGTCGCTCAGGAGTAAGCTCATAAGGATCACCTACATCTTTACGGACACGGGCAGCCTTTTCTTTTTGCTTTTGCTGTTCTGCAGTTTTATCACGCGCCAGATTAAATAATGCGCGCCAGCTACTGCGCAGTTCATATGATTCACAAAATTCAGGGTTTTCATTGCCTTCAGCGTCATATGCCAGCGGATCATCCATATATAAATAGCGCAGCTGGAATATCATTTTCTTGATAACGGGGCGCAGCACGTTGCGGCAAACAACGAATATATCATAGTCGCTTGCGGCAATAACATAACCTTCAGCCTCAACCAGTATGTCATTGATAACATTAATAGAAATCTTGTGCTGATATTCGTTTTTGTAATGCTCAAAAAGCTGTGAGAAGCGGAAGTGGATAACGGTGTAATCCGTTTCATCCTTAAGCTTGCCGATTATATCCAGCAGCCTTTTTTCGCCTTCTTTTTTGATAATTCTTAACATTCTGATATCGCCAGATTCTAATATATTGCTTTGCTTGGCCATTTTAGTATAAATCCCCTAACAAAGTACAACCAAAACAGCATTTACCATGGCAGGACATTCGCATTTTGCAAACATCAAACATAAAAAAGACAAACAGGATAAATTCAAGGCGAAGATATTCACCAAGATCGCCCGTGAGATAATTGTTGCCTGCAAAGCCGGAATGCCTGACCCTGACCATAACCCTCGCCTGAAAGCGGCTATTTCTGCGGCACGTGCGGTTAACATGCCAAATGACCGTATCAAGAGCGCCATTAACCAAGCCTCTGCTGCCGGCAACACTGATAATTTTGACCCAATGCGCTATGAAGGCTACGGCGTTGGCGGGGTTGCAGTTATTGTTGAAGCACTTACCGATAACCGTAACCGTACTGCATCAGATGTGCGATCGGCTTTCAATAAGTTCGGCGGTGTACTGGGGGAAACAAACTCAGTTGCATTCAACTTTGAGAAAATCGGATTGATCGAATATCCGGCTGAAAAAGCATCTGCTGACGCTATGCTGGAAGCGGTTATTGAAGCGGGTGCAGATGACTGCGAAAGCTCTGAGGCAATGCATTCTATTTACTGCAAGCCCGATGACCTTAACGAAGTGCGTGAGGCGCTTTCAAAAAAATTCGGTGATGCTGAAACAGCGAAAGTAAGCTGGAAGCCCTCTAACACAATCGCAGTTAGCGGCGACAATGCGGTAAGCCTTTATAAAATGATAGAGATGCTTGAAGATTTTGACGATGTTCAGCAGGTTGTTACTAATGCTGACTTTGACGAAGAATCTCTTGCGAAGATGGCATCGTGATAATTCTGGGGATAGACCCGGGCTTAAATAAAACCGGCTGGGGAATTATCTCCTTTGAAAAAAATGTGCTTAAATATATTGCTTCCGGCACAATAAAAACAAGCACGAAAGATAATATTTGTGTACGCCTTGCAACGATATCGGAAGGTATCAAAAAAGTAATCACGGAATATGACCCTGACTGCGCGGCGATAGAAGAAACCTTTGTAAATAATAACGCACGCTCCTCACTTGCGCTTGGACAGGCACGCGGCGCGGCAATATTAACGCTAGCGCAGAATAAGCTTGATGTGGCTGAATATGCGGCAACACTGGTTAAAAAGACAGTTACCGGCAATGGCCATGCAGAAAAAACGCAAATTGCCGCTATGGTAAAAATGCTGCTGCCGGCCAGTGAGGCTGATACTGCAGATGCCGCAGATGCTCTAGCAGTGGCTATCTGCCATAGCAGTCTTGCGAACAGGAAATTCTAAATTAGTGGATCTTTACAGCGCCGGTATCTTTAGCGGCGGCGCCCTGTTTTTCAACGGCAGGAGGCAATTTTGCCTTCATCTCAGGCGTTTCATTCATAAAGTTCAAAATATCACGGCCAGATTTTGTTTTTACTTCTTTCAGCTGTTCTTCAGTTACTGACTCGCATTTGAAGTCATGACCATGCTTTTCTTTTAGAGCGCATTCATATTCTTCCGTAACTTCTTCAAGTTCTTCAATCTCCTTACCTTTAACTGCAATAACTTCAGGGTCTTCAACCGCTTTTGTCTGACGGCCTAATTTGAATAGTTCCACCCTGGTGAAAGGTAATGTTGCCTGTTGTGCAGGATCAGTTACCAGAACAGGGTTGCGGCGTATCAATGTACTATATTGCGCAAGAGCGTCATTGATCTGAGGCATAGTATTTATGGTAATGAAATCTTTGCTATACACAGCGCTATTGATGGTTGCAGCGCTTGCAGATTGTTTGAAAACCTCTGCTTCGGCAGCAGCTTTTTCAACTGCCATCTGTTTGGTCACAACGTTGAATTCTTTTACATCTTCTTTTGCCATTTCAATCAGTTGTTCCTGAGCGGCATATTCCGTTTGCAAAGATACCAGTAATTTATGACCCGCAGTATCAAGGTTGCCCTCAAGCGCCATCTTTTCCAGACGCTGTATAAATTGCAGATCTACTGTTTTAACTGTGTGCATAAACCAATATTACAGAATAATTACGACAGATTTGTGACAATTGCTAAAATTATAGCGGAAGCCTTAGTTTCAGGGCTGCACCAAGGGTTCCGTCATCCATATAATCCAGTTCCGCACCAAGCGGCAGGCCTTGCGCCAAGCGGGTGATCTTTAATGGTTTTTCCTTTATTATATCCTGAAGTATCTCAGTAATATAATACGCGGTTGTCTGGCCAAGCGCAGTAGGGTTTGTGGCAATTATTATTTCATCTGCATTTATCGCGCGCGCAGGCAGGCTTTCAAGGTTAAGGTCACGCGCCGTTACGCCGTCAATGGCAGAAAGTACGCCGCCAAGCACATGGTAAAGGCCTTTATACATGCCGCCGCGTTCCATTGCCCAAAGATCACCCACCTCTTCCACCACACAAATTGTTCCGTGGTCACGTTTTTCATCGCGGCAGATATTGCACGGGCTTACCGTATGTATATTGCCGCATTCTTTGCAGGTCACAATATTATCAGCGGTTGAAAGCATTGTGTTGGCAAGCGGGATAAGAAGATTATTTTTATTTTTTATAAGATGCAGCGCAGCCCTTCTTGCACTGCGCGGGCCAAGGCCGGGCAGTTTTGAAATTAGCTGGATTAATGCATCAATCTCATTCATATTAAAATTATGCAACAGAATGCCACGCATAATCAACCTGAATTCACAGTGTCCGAAATTTCGGGCGCTATAAAGTTCAAGCTGGAAAATGCGTTTAGTTATGTACGCGTGCGCGGCGAGATATCTCAGGGAAAACTATATTCAAGCGGGCATTATTATTTTTCGCTGAAAGATGAAGGTGCAGTGCTTTCATCGGTTATCTGGAAAGGTAAATACGGCTCACTTAAAATAAAGCCTGAAGACGGAATGGAAGTTATTGCCATTGGCAAAGTTTCTACTTTCGGCGGGCAATCAAAATACCAGCTTATTGTTGATAGTGTTGAGCCTGCGGGGGCAGGCGCGCTTATGGCGCTGCTTGAAAAGCGCAAAGCGGAACTTGCGGCCAAAGGTTTGTTTGATAAATCACGCAAAAAACCAATCCCGTTCATGCCTAAAAAAATTGGCGTGGTAACTTCACCCAGCGGCGCGGTGATACGTGATATCATGCACCGTATAACCGAACGCTTCCCTACGCATGTTGTTGTGTGGCCGGTGCGCGTACAGGGCAAAGGCGCTGAAGATGAGATCGCCGAAGCTATACGCGGTTTTAATTCCCTGCCCGATGCACCTGAACTTATAATAGTTGCGCGCGGCGGCGGCAGCCTTGAAGATTTATGGTGCTTCAATGAAGAAGCGGTTGTTTACGCGGTTGCCGATTCAAAAATACCGGTAATATCGGCGGTTGGGCATGAAACCGATACTACACTGATTGATTATGTCTCTGACCTGCGTGCACCTACCCCAACGGCAGCGGCGGAATTTGCAACCCCGGTAATTGCAGATTTAAGATTTACAGTGGCAGACCTTAAGAACCGTGCCGACAAAACCATTGCCCGGAAACTGGACGAACGCCGCCAGTTCTTGAGCGGGCTGGTACGCGGCCTGCCTAATCTTTCAGACATATTAGGCAATTATGAACAAAGGCTTGATAGCTGGCATGAACGCCTTAAGAACTCACTGCCTACTTTTATAGGCAATGCAGAAAACAAGCTGGCACGCCTTAAATTACAGCCTGCTTTGCTGGTAAAAGATATTGCCAAGCATGAGAAAGATATTGCCTCATGGTTTGAGCGCTTGCAGCTTAATATTGGCAATATGCTTGATAAGAAACAGGAACGCACTGCCAATCTTATAAAATTATTTGAAAGCTATAATTACAAGAATGTGCTTAAGCGCGGATTTGCAATTGCAAAAACTGCCGATGGAAAACTGATAAGATCAGCCGCCACCGCGCCTGATGCCATGACACTAGAATTCGCAGACGGTGAACTTGATGTAAAAAAGAATTAGGCTGCCAGCAAATAATCTTGCTGCGCGGCAGTAATTTTTGTTTCAACTATTGATCCTACTTCGCCTTCTATTTTTACTTCGGCAAAATGTTCCGTACGTCCTTTGCCGTCATTTTCAATAAGTACTTTTTCAGTCTTACCGATGCGTGTTTGCAGGAATTTATTTAAATTCTTCTTTCCTACTTCGCGCAGGATTGCGGCACGTGCTTTACGTATTTCCTTTGGCAGCTGGGGCATTTTAGCGGCAGGAGTTCCGCTGCGCTGCGAGTAAGGGAATACATGCAGATAAGCTAAACCTGTTTCTTCCACCAGACGGCGTGTATTTTCAAACATCACATCATCTTCCGTGGGGAAGCCGGCAATAATATCTGCGCCAAAAACAACATCGGCTCTTGCAGCGCGCGCACTCTCAATAAATTTCAATACATCGTCGCGCAAATGGCGGCGTTTCATGCGTTTTAGCACCATATCATCACCTGCCTGAAGGCTGATATGCAAATGCGGCATAAGACGCTTCTCGGTTGCCAGAAGTTCAAACACGCCATCATCTATTGCAGCAGGGTCAACCGATGATAAACGCAGGCGCTCAAGATCAGGTACTAAATTCAGTAAACGGCGCATTGCATCACCAAGTTTAGGCTGGCCGGGAAGATCCAAACCGTAATCTGTTAAATCAACACCGGTTAAAACTATTTCTTTATAGCCTTTATCAACAAGGCGTTTTGCGGCATCAACAACATCACCCAGCGGAGCAGAACGTGAATTGCCGCGGCCGTATGGAATAATGCAAAAAGTGCAGCGATGGTTGCATCCGTTTTGCATTTGCAGGAAAGCGCGGGTGCGACCGTCAAAACTTTCCGTCATATGCATTGCGGTTTCTTTCAGCTGCATAATATCATTCACCTGCGCGCGCTCGGTAGAAATTTTCAGCCAGTTGTGTGAATGCAGCTTTTCGTTATTGCCAAGTACATTATCCACTTCCGGCATGGCTTCGTATTTTTTTGGGTCAACCTGGACGGCGCAGCCGGTAACGATTATGCGTTTGCCGGGGTTTTCACGCCTTGCTTTGCGTATTGCCTGTTTTGCCTGACGTTCCGCTTCAGACGTTACCGCGCAGGTGTTAAAGATTATGGCGTTGGTCACACCGGTATTCTTCAAGCTTTCGCGCATGACCTCACTTTCATATAAATTAGTGCGGCAGCCGAACGTGATTATTTGGTTTTCGTCAGACATATCTGGTCCAGTTTCGGGCAGTGAATATCCACAATTTCTCATGAAAAATCAAGATTTTGCCCGCTCAGAGCCATAACAAGCTGTTTAATCAGAGCTTTTATTCAGCGTCAGGGCGTGTAAGCGGCAGATCCTGAGGGTCAAACTTGCCTTCATACGAAACTGCAACTTTGCCTGTCATGATAACCGGTCCTTCATCTTTCCATTCAATCGTAAGTTTGCCCCCGGGTTGCTCCACAACTGCTTTTGCGTCTGCAAGATCGTGCAATTGCGCTGCAACAAGTGCCGCACAGGCTGCCGTGCCGCAAGAAAGGGTTTTGCCAACGCCGCGTTCCCATATTTTCATTTTAAGATGTTTGCGGTCAATTATCTGAACCGCGCTTATATTTGCACGTTCAGGGAAAAGGCTGTGATGCTCAAGATGTCTTCCATACTGGCGTAGCTTGAATTTGCTTACATCGTCCACGAAGAACACCATATGCGGGTTACCCATGCCTACTGCAACAGGCTGTGAAAGCGGGCCCATTTCAATTGGCAGTGACATAATATCTATATCCTGCGCGATAGGTATTTTATCCCACTGCAATATAGGCTCCCCCATATTCACGCTTACTTCATCGTTCTCGGCACGGGTTGCGTAAAGAATGCCAGCTTTAGTTTCAATACTTGCCTGAGGTTTATCAGTGCCCATTACCAATTGGCCAACACAGCGTGTTGCGTTACCGCATGCGCCCGACTGGCTGCCATCGGCGTTGAAAACTTCCATAAAAATATCAGCCTTTTGTGAATCTTTCAGGATAATTACCTGATCACAGCCAATGCCGAAGCGGCGGTAAGCTATCCAGCTTATCTGGTGCGGGGTCGGGTCAAAATTTTCTGTCCTGCTATCAATGATAACAAAATCATTACCGTTGCCGTTCATTTTTAGGAATTTTACCATAACAATATCTTCTTAATTTTGTGGCAGGCGTTATACCACTAGGCAGCAGCCTTTACAAGAGCCTTGAAAATAGCGGCGTTGGAGTCATTCTTGAAGTATTCGGGGTGCCATTGCACGCCAAGGGCAAAGTTTGCGCCTTTTACCTCTATAGCTTCAATAATACCATCGTCCGATGTACCTGACAGAACCACTTTATCGGAAAGTTTTACCACTCCTTCAGTATGGCGTGAGTTCACGGGCATTTTATCACCGGCTATTTTATTTAGCAGCGTGCCCTTCTCTATTATTATATCATGCGCGTATTCTTCTGCCGGTTTTTCGTTCAAATGATTGCGGCCTATTGTTGAGTAAGGCTGGATCTTTGATGAAAGTTTGCAGCCGTGCATACCTGCAAGAATTTGCATACCTGCACAAATTCCAAGCAGCGGAATATCTTTTTTGATAGCGCGTGAAATTATTGCCACGTCAAATTCCAAACGTGCCGATGCAGCAAATGCAGGTTTTTCACCTTCCACATACCATATTGGGTCAAGGCCAAAATCACCGCCCGGTATTACCAGCGCGTCAACTTCTTCCAGATATTCATCTATCAGTTCTGCCTTGTTGGGAATTGCGAACGGAAGCCCGCCCGCGTTTATTACCGCGTCAAAATAATGTTCACGTAATGCAAAGTGAGGACGTTTTGAAAAACTTCCTTCCTTCACGAAATCCAGTGTTATGCCGATTATTGGTTTTGCCATGCTAATATTATAAACTAATGGCGCAGTACTATCAACCGGCTATAATTTAAGAATATGGGTAAAATACTGATACTTGGCGGCTACGGGAATTTTGGCAGCATTATATCTACGGCTCTGGCTGCATCGGGGCATAATATAATAATAGCGGGGCGTAATATCCAAAACGCCAATTCACTGGCGGCAAAACTTAGTGCCAACGCAGAAGCGGCACAAATTGATATAAGTACAAATTTAGTTGCAGCGCTTCAGAAATATTCACCTTCTGTTGTAATAAATACATGCGGGCCATTTCAGAAAGCTGATTATTCGATAGCGCAGGCATGTATAGAAAATAATATACATTATATTGATCTTGCAGATGCGCGTGATTTTGTTTGCAACATCACATTGCTGGATGAAGCGGCAAAGAAAAATAATGTTAGCGTTATAAGCGGCGCAAGCACCGTGCCTGCATTATCATCGGCCGTGCTGGAAAAATATAAAGATGAGTTCAGCTCAATAGAATTATTCAAATACGGCATTAGTCCCGGGCAAAAAACAACGCGCGGTATTGCAACTGTTAAAGCGGTGATGTCTTATGTAGGTAAATCTATACGCCCGCCAAAAGGTAGCGGCAGAAAAATATATGGCTGGCAAAATACTTATTTGCAGAAAATGCCAGGCCTTAGATCAAGGCTTATGTCTAATTGCGAAATACCTGATCTGGATCTTTTGCCTGCGCGTTACAATATCAAAGAAATAAAATTTTCGGCAGGAATGGAAAGTAAATTACTGCACGTACTTATTATGGCAATCTCATGGTTGATACGCTTAGGCGTACCGATAAAACTTGAAAACCATGCCGAATTTTTGCTCAAGGCAAGTTACCGGTTCAATATTTTTGGCACTGAAGACGGTGGCATGCACGCAATAATGAAAGGCATTGGCAAAGATGGAATGCCGCATACCCGTAAATGGTTCATTATTGCCAAAA
>CAYVII010000009.1:19310-22634 GCA_964451475.1 uncultured Rickettsiales bacterium | reverse complement strand
CAGCAAATGCCCCGGCCGCCCCTGCGGCTCCTGCTCCGCAAGCGCAAGCGGCTGCCCCGGCTGGTTCTAGTTTTGCGCCAAGCTACAACAAAGTTCCTTCACCTATAGCGGCGCCTGCGCAAATTCCTGCTGCTCCTGCTCCAAGCGCTTCCCAGTCATCTTCTAAACTTGAAGGTATTGAAGCTGAAAGAAGGCTTACGGTTGGTTACGGCATTACCCTAACGGGCGAAGTTTCTGATTGTGACCGGCTGGTTATTTACGGCAAAGTAAATGCTAAACTTGCCAACGTTAAATTCCTTCAGATCTCTGATTCAGGTAAATTCAACGGTTCTGCTCAAATTGAACAGGCTGAAATTTCAGGCGTGTTCGAAGGTGAGCTTAAAGTTACAAACAACATCACCATCACATCAACCGGCCGTGTGAACGGCAAGATCACTTACGGTTCAATCGAGATCCGTCCGGGTGGTAAGTTCACCGGTGAGATTATTGAAGATTCGTCACAACTGAGCCAAAATTCAGGTTCTGACTCTTCTAGCGGTCAATATGGCTTGAACAGTGGCGCTTCTAATTCTACATCTGATAAAGCCGCGTAAACAACCACGCGGGTAAGCGTTAAGGACGTTTAGCGGTATGAGAAAGATCATAGCCAGAATAGCGGCGGTATTAGTATGTATTGTAGCTGCTTTTGCTATCTATACCGTAATGAACAAAGCTTACTTCCGTGAGTCGATAGAAGATTTTATTGCTCAGGGAGAGAATTTTGCCGCTAACCGCGTTGTTAACCCTGAAGAGGTGCAGGACAACACTGTAAACGGCCAGTTTGTGCGTTACATAGCTGTATATTGGCGTACTTTTCAAGACCTTAACAATGAAATGGACGCTGAAACCACTAAGATGATGCAGGTTTTCAAGCCTGCTAACCTGCAGTCTGATGAAATGGTTGCCAAAAATATTCAGGCGCTTGAAGATTACCGCGGCCTGATACAGGACAGAAGTGATAAGGTTGAGAAGAACGTTTATAAATTTATTGAGAATGTTCAAAAGCTTAACCCTGAAGAGTTGAAAGTTGGCAATGTTGCGCAGGTGAAGGCGGAAGTTGCAAAAGACGCTGAATTCCGCAAAAACGCGGCTGAAATAAGGAAGACAATAGCAAGCTACATGTACGCGGCACTTGAATTTCTTCAAACTCGTCGCCATACTGTTAAATTCGAGGCTAATGGCGCCATTACTTTTGCCAATCCTGCCGACCAGAAATATTTCTATGACCTTTTGGAAGTTGTGAAACAATCCGATGCGTTCCTTAAAGATATGATGGCTGCCAACAGGAATGATATCAGGAAAGGTATTGTCGAGATGAAGGCTTCGTACGATAAATTCAAGTAAAGACATGACAAACTGGAAACCTGAAAGCTGGCGCAAAAAGCCCATAAAGCAATACCCTGAATATCCTGACGCAAAAAAACTGTCGGCGGTAGAGAGTTCACTTAAAACAATGCCCGAGCTTGTTTCGTACGGTGAGATACGCCGTCTGAAAAAAGACCTTGCCGATGTTGCGGCCGGCCGCGCGTTCTTGCTGCAAGGAGGTGACTGCGCTGAAAGCTTTGCAGAGTTCAACGCAAAATATTTGCGTGATTATTTCCGCGTTCTTTTGCAAATGACGGCTGTTCTTATGTATGGTACGGGTTTGCCTGTTGTTAAGGTTGGCCGTATTGCCGGTCAGTTTGCAAAGCCGCGTTCCGCGCCTACTGAAATGATAGACGGTAAAGAATATTCAAGCTACCGCGGTGATATGTTCAACGATGCAGCGGTTGATGAAGCTGCACGCAAGCCGGATCCTGAGCGCCTGCTTACCGTTTACAACCAGTCGGCGGCTACGCTTAACTACATACGTTCACTTGCAAGCGGCGGTTATGCCTCGCTTACGCAGGTGAATAAATGGAATTTGGATTTCGCGGCGAATTCGCGCTTCCAGAATATTTCCGAGCATATCAACGAATCTCTTAAGTTCCTTTCTGCCTGCGGTCTTAACCCTGAAAATTCTGAAAAGCTCTCAGAGGCAAGTTTTTACGCGTCGCACGAAGGTTTGCATTTAGGTTACGAAGAGTCGCTTACGCGCGGCAATGATGACGAAGGTTATTTCTGCTGTTCAGGCCATATGCTGTGGATTGGCGACCGTACTCGCGGTCTTGATGATGCGCATGTGGAATTCATGCGCGGCATCGAAAACCCTATCGGCATGAAGGTTGGCCCTAGCATTAAGCCGGATGAGCTGGTGAAGCTTACCGAAGTTCTTAACCCTAAGAACGAGCCTGGCCGTTTGACTCTTATCAGCCGTTTTGGCGCTAATAAAGTGCAGGATCATCTGCCGCAGCTTGTGCGTGCTATCAAATCTGCCGGCCGTGAAGTTGTTTGGTCGTGCGATCCTATGCACGGCAACACCGAAAAATCGGCGAATGGTTATAAAACACGCCATTTCGATAATATCCTGACTGAGCTTAAGCAGTTCTTTGAAGTGCATAAGTCTGAAGGCACGTTTGCGGGCGGTATCCACTTTGAAATGACGGGTGCCGATGTAACCGAGTGTCTTGGCGGCGCGCAGGACATTACTGAAAACAACCTGCAGGAACGCTATAAAACCGCATGCGACCCGCGCCTTAACGCATCACAGGCGCTTGAGCTTGCATTCCTTATTGCTAAAGAGTTGAAGTCCTAAGACCTTCCGAACAGTGCTTCTATATCTGTCAGTTTCAGTTCAACGTAAGTTGGTCTGCCGTGGTTGCACTGGCCGCTGAAAGGTGTTGCTTCCATCTGGCGTAGCAGTTCATTCATTTCTTCGAGTGAAAGTTTGCGGCCTGCGCGGATAGAGTTATGGCATGCCGCAGTTTCCAGCACATGCTCAAAAGCTTCCAGCAGGCTCAGGTCTGCGCCGTGTTCAATTATATCATCGGCAATATCGTGCAGCAGGTTTTTAATGCTGTGCTTGCCTAAAATGCTTGGCACTTGCGTTACGGCAATTCCGTTCCCGAATTTTTCCAGCTCAAAACCAAACTCACGGAATTTACCTTCAATTGAGAGTATATTCTCAAGACGTTTTTCATCCAGCTCAACAATTTCAGGCACGAGCAGCGGTTGTTTGGCTATGCGGCTGCCTTCAATTTGTTTTTTGTAAGTTTCGTAAACCAAGCGTTCATGCGCGGCGTGCTGGTCTACTATTATTATAGAATTCGCGGTTTCTGAAACTATGTAAGTTCCGTGCAGCTGGCATTTTGCGTAGCCTAGCGGGAAGTCTTTTTTATGTTCTTCCACCGTGCTCTCGCGCGGTTC
>CAYVII010000009.1:17959-19300 GCA_964451475.1 uncultured Rickettsiales bacterium | reverse complement strand
AACTTTTGGCATCGGCACTGAAGCAAGTGGTCTGAATTCGCGCACTGTCTGCCTGTCTTCCAGAGGCATATACTCAGTTTTTTGCGGTGCGTATGGCGCGTAGTAAGCTTGCTTATAAGTATTTGCAGTAGCAGAAGAGCCGCCTGATGAAGCCGCGGCAAGCCTGTTCATTGCAAATTCCGCAACTGTGGTTGATGCACGGTGGCCCGATGCGCTTATTGCATCACGTAGTGCCGTAATTACCGCGCCTGTCATATTGCGCTGGTCGCGGAAGCGAACTTCTGATTTTGCGGGGTGTACGTTCACGTCAACTTCTTCTGAAGGAATATTGATGAAAAGCACTAAAACTGGGAAGCGTCCGCCGCCTAAGAAATCGGCATAAGCCGCTTTCACGGCGCCCTGCAGCACTTTATCACGCACCGGCCTGCCATTGACGTAAATATACTGATCTTCGGAAGTGCGGCGGTTATATGTAGGGATTCCCGCGTAGCCGTGAATAGTTATTTCATCGCGCTCAAATTTAACTTCCACCGAGTTATCAATAAAATCATTGCCAACAATTTTAGAAATTCGCGGCAGATGTTCCGATGCCGCAAAATTTATTACCTGCTTACCGTCAACAATTACCTTGAATCCCACGCCGGGGTTGGCGATTGCTATTTTGCGGATAATATCCAGGGCATATTGCTTTTCAGAGTTCTCGGTCTTTAAAAACTTAAGGCGGGCGGGGGTTGCAAAGAACAGATCACGTACTTCAACGCATGTGCCGCGCTGGTGCAGCTGACTTGGCTCAGGGTCGGAATTTATTCCGCCGTTAACCTCAATTGCAAAGCAATCATCCTGTTTGCTGGTTATGCGGAGTTTTGCGACAGAGCCGATTGCGGGCAGAGCCTCTCCCCTAAAACCAAAAAAATTGATATTCAGCAGATCATCATCAAGAAGTTTTGAGGTTGCGTGGCGCTGAATAGCCAGTTGCAGCTCATCTGGGCTCATTCCTTTGCCGTCATCGGTAATACTGATTAAATTCTTGCCGCCTGCTTCCAGTTTTATTTCTAAATTGCGAGCGCCGGCATCCAGCGCATTTTCTACCAGTTCTTTCACTGCGCTGGCAGGGCGTTCCAGCACTTCACCTGCTGCAATGCGGTTGATTATATGTTGTGGCAACATCCTGATTGTCATGCTATGAACATAACCAAATTATGCTTTCGTACCAACATATTTATCATGCCGGAAATTTAGCAGATGTGCATAAGCACATGGCGCTTAGTACCGTGCTTGAAAAACTGATGACGGCAAACAAGCCGCTTACATATATTGAAACTCACGCGGGGCGCGGGTTAT
>CAYVII010000009.1:0-17949 GCA_964451475.1 uncultured Rickettsiales bacterium | reverse complement strand
AGCCGTAAAAACAGCAGAAGCTGAAAGCGGGATAATGTCATTATACAATAAAATCCCTGCAGGACATGCTTATGCAAAGGTTTTAAAGCAAATACAAAAAGAGCGCGGGGCGAGTTTTTACCCTGGTTCGCCGTATATTGCGCGCAGCATACTTGCAAAAAGCCAGCTGCATTTATTTGAACTGCACCCAAAAGAATTTGCGGCGCTTAAAGAAAATATCAAAGGCGCGAACCTGCATAACAAGAACGGTTATGACGGCGCGTTTGAGCTGTGCCCGCCAAAAGAAAAGCGCGGCCTTATACTTATTGACCCAAGCTTTGAAGTTAAAGACGAATATATGGATGCGGCCTTCTTTGTTGAATCCGTGCGCAAGAGATGGCCTGAGGCGGTCATACTACTTTGGTATCCGCTGCTGGATGCAGGGCATCATAACGAAATGACCGCATATATAAAAAATGCGTGGAAGCAGGAAGTGACCTTCAAAAAATCCAAGCGTATACGCGGCAGCGGCTTAATTGCGGTGAATTTGCGTCCTGAAACGATCAAAGAACTGGAAAAGATAAAAGAGCTTTTCTAGCTTACTTCTTATAGTTTTTGTACCTGTCGCTCAGGAAAAATAATATTAGCAGGCCAAGCAGGTTAAAGATGCCAAGCAGACCCCACCATTTTGAATGGCCTTTTCCAAGTGCGTATTGCATGCAGCCCCAAACAAAAAGTATAAGACCTGCAACGGCTAATATAATACCAAGGTTATAATTTGTATCTACAGCGCGGTTACCTGCAAAAGTCAGTATCCAGCCTATTAGAATACCGATGTTGGTCTTGGTTTTATATTCAGGAAGCATAGTTTTTTCGGTTGGTTACTTCTTTCTCCACCAGCCGCCTTTTTTATTTTCTGAGCGGGTTTTATCAGAGTCTTCTTCAGAGTTATCTTGTGCAGGATAATCTTCAGACTGCTTTTTTTCTGCGGGTGCTTTGCGTTCCAGTTCAACAACATCTGCTTTTGGTGCACGTGGTTGTTGTTGCGGCTGGTATTGCTGGGCAACTTCACCTTCTATGCTTTGGCTGCTTTCATAGCTGCCTTCGCCTGAATCCTGCAGATGATCGGGGCTTCCTTCGATGTTGTTGCCGTTGTTGTTCTGGAAGCCGTTGCGGCGGCCGCGGTTACGGCGGTTACGTCTGCCTTCATATCTGTCACCGCGCCTTCCAGCGTTATGGCCGCCATTATTGTTGGAATGCTGGTGCTGGTTGTCCTGCTGCATCTCACCGTTACCTTCAGCGTCAGTGTTACCTTCTACCTGACCTTCGGCATTTTGTTGCTGGTTATCCTGCGGCTGCCTGTTATCACGGTTACGGTTGCGGTTACGATTGCGGCGGTTACGGCGCCCACCGCCTTCGCGGTTGTGCTGGTTATCGTAATGGCCTTCAGTATCCTCAATATCAAAGCGAGAGTCATCCTGCTGGTCATCTGAAGGGATATCAACCGTGCTTACCGGTGCAGGCCTGTTATTGCCTTCATCGCGGCGGTCATTGTTCCTGTCGCGGTTTTTTCCGCGGTTGCGGTCGCGCCTTCTGCCTTTACCGTCACCACGGCTTTGCGGCAGGCGGCTGTCTTTATCTTCCGAGCTTACAATACGGCTGCGGTTGCCATTCACATCTTCAAGCTGGATGCTGAACTGGCTCATAGGCATATGCTCAACCTGTACAACAAGGTGGAAGTTGTACTGGTTCTCAAGCTCAGTTATGCGCTGACGCTTGTTGTTAAGCAAGTGTAGTGCAAGATCTGCCGAAGTTGATACATGAACTTTTGCAGTATCAAAGTTATCGTAATCAGCTACTGCAATTTCATTTTCAATGGCGCGCATCAAATATAGCATTGCAGAGTCATGTGAGCGTACATGGCCAACACCTTTACATGTCGGGCATTCGATCATTTGGATTTCATTAAGGCTAGGGCGCAGGCGTTGGCGGCTCATTTCAAGAAGGCCAAACGGGCTTATGCGGCCAACCTGAATTTTTGCGCGGTCGGCTTTTAGTGCGTCTTTCAGCGCGCGTTCCACCTGACGGCGGTGGCGGCTGTCCATCATGTCAATGAAGTCAATTACTATAAGTCCTGCAAGGTCACGCAGGCGAAGCTGGCGCGCAATTTCCTGCGCGGCTTCAATATTTGTGCGGGTTGCGGTGTCTTCCACGTTACGCTCGCCGGTTGCGCGGCCTGAGTTAACGTCTATTGAAATTAGTGCTTCCGTGCTATCTAGCACTATGTAACCGCCTGAACGCATTACTACCGTGCTGTCATTCATTGAGCTTAAGTGACGTTCAACGCCGTATTTCTGGAATACCGGCATGATGTCTGTGTGCTCAATCACTTTATCTACCTGTGTAGGCAGTAACATACGTACGAAGTCACGTGCAGTTTCCAGCGCGTTGGTGCCTGATATTACCAGTTCATCAACATCGTTATTGAAGAAGTCGCGGATAGAGCGTTTGATCACGTTGCCTTCTTCGTAAACAAGTGCAGGTGCGCTTGATGAAAGGGTAAGTTCGCGTATTTTATTCCACAGGCGGATAAGGTAGCTGTAATCGCGTGCGATATCGGCCTTTGAGTGGCCCATGCCTGCGGTGCGGATAATAAGGCTCATGCCGTCATTTAAATCCAGACCTTCAAGCAGTTCTTTTAGTTTACGGCGTTCTTTAGCGTCATTTATCTTGCGTGATACGCCACCGCCATGAGAAGTGTTTGGCATTAGTACGCAGTAACGGCCGGGTAGTGAAATATAAGTAGTAACTGAGGCGCCTTTATTGCCGCGCTCCTCTTTGATGACCTGAATCAGCATTACCTGATTTTTCTTGATCACTTCCTGAATTTTGTAGCGGCGTACTGCCTGACGGCGAGGCTGTTGTTCAAGCGGGTCATCTCCGCCTAGATCTTCCATCACCTTTTCTTCATTTACTTCAATGATCTCGGCATTTGATTGTGTGTTGCCTTCTGCCTGCGCTTCCGCATTATCTGTATTTGCTTCCTGAGATTCACCTTCAGTTGCTTCAATATTTATTATCAGCTCTGCGGGTTGATCCTGTGTTTCTGCGTTTTCAGAATTTTCAGTGTGTGTATCAGCGTTATTTTGCTGGCCAAGTGCTTCCTGCCTGTCAAGCTCGGCATCGGCAGCTTTTTGTGCTGCCTCGCGTTCTTCCGCCTGGGCGCGTAGAAGTTCCTGCTTATCTGCTACCGGGATCTGGTAGTAGTCTGCATGAATTTCCGAGAATGGCAAAAAGCCCTGACGGCCTGCGCCGTATTCCACAAAGGCTGCTTGAAGGGAAGGTTCAACCCTTGTTACTTTGGCTAAGTATATATTGCCTTTTACCTGGCGTTTAGTGCTTGATTCGATGTCAAAGTCAATTACGTGATTATCATCAGCTATTACTACCCTTGTTTCTTCCTCGTGGAGGGCGTCCACCAACATTCTTATAGTCATTGTTAATTCCTGAAATTTTTGCGGCGGCAACAGCGGTCGGCGCTTCATGAGCGCTTCCTGTTTTCATATGTTTTTCAATATATTGCATATTGCTGCCTTGGTTAATTCTCTGGACATTCTGCCAGCTACATTCTATATCCGTTATTATGGTAAAAAATGCAAGTAACATTTACAAAAAAATACTTTAGGAATGATTAACGACGAAAAACATATTATTCGTTATGCCCGCCAGACATGTTTGCCGCAAATCGGGCGTGACGGTCAGGGAAAGATCAATAAAGCCAAGGTGTTAATTGTTGGCGTTGGCGGGCTTGGCAGCCCCGTGGCTCTTTATCTTGCCGCGGCAGGTGTTGGTACTATAGGCCTTATTGACGAGGATAAGATAGAACTTCACAACCTGCAGAGACAGATAATATTTGATACATATTACCTAACCCGCCCGAAGGTGGAGATAGCGGCTGAGAAGCTGACCGACCTTAATCCGGAGGTGAAAGTTGAGCCTTATAATCTCAGGCTTAATACAGAAAACATAGACGGCATAATCCAGAATTATGAGATAATTGCCGATTGTACCGATAATTTTGAAACACGCTTTTTGCTTAACGATGCCTGTATGGAGCAGGGTAAAACTCTGGTTTCTGCTGCTGTTAGCGGTTTTGAGGGGCAGCTTTACACATTCAAGAAAGATGTGGCCAGCTATCGTGATATATATGACGTACCGCCTGACGGGCTTATACCTTCATGTTCGCAAACGGGTATTATGGGTAGTGTTTGCGGTGTTATGGGCAGTATGCAGGCAAATGAAATAATCAAGGAAATTCTGGGGTTAGGTTCACTTGCCGGTAGTATGATTGTTTGGGATGGATTAAAAAATACCTTGAAAACAGTTAAGGTTATTTAGTATATTGCCCCGCGAGAAAAATATGCAGGAAGTACCAATACATCAATCGGATGCAATAACCTCTTTTAAAAAAGCAGGCGCGGCAAGGCCGTTCTTGAATGCTATATTATGTTTGAGTGTTGTTGGTTATGCAAATTTTTCGTGGCTGAGTTATGTAAAAGAAAGGCATGATAGCCGCCCAAAGCGCGAGACGGTAGATGATATGCTTGCGCGTTTGAAGATAGAACGGGATCTGCTCGAAACTTATGAAAGAGTGGTTGATAGCCAGTCCGGAAATTCTGTCCCTGGCAGGTAGTATATGCAAAGTGATGAACCGGAAGTTCCTGTGAAAAGAAGTATCTGGGTCTTATGGCCGTTGGCGGCGGTAGTTTTGCTTTCCATTGTTAATATACTTCCAAAATTAGGCTATAAAAAAGATGTTGAGCTAAAAACTTCTGCAGGTGATGCGGCGGTAAAAGAGACCGAGCAGCAGATAACGGAAGATATTAAAGCTATATATAAAGTGCATCAGCCTCGTATGCTTACAGGGCTACAAACCCCGCAACAAAACGGTGATTTCATAGCAGGCCTTGCAGCGGCAAAAAAGAAGCTGGTTACAGGTTGTGGTTATACCGATGCTCAGGCTGATGAACTGGTTGCGAAACTGGCGCGTGAGGAAATGGACAGGCAAATGCCGGGGCATAATTTTGCCGGCGGGCAGGCCATTGCGCCGAAGCCGCAGGCGGAGCGCGGTGCGTTTGGAGTTGTTGAGATACCTTATAATGTAATATTCGAGTGCCTGAAAAAGCTGGATAGCAATATAAACGGATTTGATTCAAAGCAGAAAGCCAACGAAATTCTGGATAAAATTGTGCAGGATCTTGACGCGCAGGGGATCGAGGCAAAAATAATACGTGATAAATCACCGACAAGATTTGCCTACCGAATGAAGGGTTCAACTGAGGCTTTTACGGAAGTTTTTCTGCAAAATATGTACGGCAGAGGCCGCTAAGAATTTTTCCAGATAGCTGATATCATGCAGATATAATCTGCGCCTGCGTCTTCTATAGGTTTTTTATTTTCAAAATCTATTCCGCCGATGGCTGAAACGGGAATGCTTGATTCTTTTTTCCATGCTTCCAGCGTTTTAATTTCGGCGCGGGATTTTGCCTGTTTGGTTGTGGTTGGGTAAAATGCGCCGAAGCTTACATAGTTTGTGTCCTGTTTTACAGCTTCGCGCGCCAGTTCCAGCGAGTTATAGCAGCTTGCGCCGATGATTTTATTTTTTCCTAATAAAGCTCGTGCATTGGCAACGGAAGAGTCTTCGTCACCTACATGTACGCCATCAGCGCAAAAAGCAGCAATTTTAACATCGTCGTTTACAATGAATGATACATTATATTTTTTGCAAATGGGGTAAAGGTCTTTAGCTACCATAAGTCGGTAGTCATAATTTTCTTCTAAACTAGGTTTTAATCTTAACTGGAAATATGCGGGTTTATATTTTACCAGCGCCGCCTCAAGTTTTGGCCTGAAGTCATCAAGCTCAATTTGCGGCGGGCTGATAATATATAATTTGCTCACTAGCCTTTACAGTTAGCTTTTGTAGATGCTGCAGATCTTATCCAGCATAGCAAGAGCTTCCGCACGCGGGCGCTGGAACGTGTTACGGCCAATGATAGAGCCGTTCGCGCCGCCTTTATTAAGCTCGGATATTTCTTTATACAGATCATCTTCACCTTTAGATGCACCGCCGGAGAAAATAACAATGCGTTTGCCGTTGAAGCAGCATTGTTTTACGTGCGCGATACGCTCGGCAAGAGTACTGATAGGGATTTTCTTTTCAGTGTAAACTTTGGCAGCTTCAGGCTGGTCAACATGTGCAGTAGGCGGTTTTACTTTAATGATGTGTGCGCCTGAAAGTGCAGCAATGTGAGCTGCGTATGCTGTTACGTCAATTGCAGTTTCACCTTCTTTGCTTACGCCTGCGCCGCGAGGGTATGACCATACAACAACTGCAAGGCCTGCCGCTTTTGCTTCTGCTGCAAGATCACGAAGTTCTTCAAGCATATCTAGAGTTTTGTCACCACCCGGGTAAATTGTGTAACCAATAGCAGAGCAGCCAAGGCGGATAGCGTCTTTTACCGTAGCCGTAACAGCCTGGTCAGGCGCGCAGCCTTTTGGTGTAAGTGAGTTTGAAGAGTTCACTTTTAGAATTAGGGGTATCTGGCCTGCAAAAGTTTCAGCGCCGGCTTCGATCATGCCTAGCGGGGCAGCGTAGCCGTTAAGGCCTGCGTCAATTGCCAGCTGGAAGTGGTAATGAGGGTCATAAGCTTCAGGGTTTGCAGCAAAGCTGCGGGCAGGGCCATGTTCAAAGCCCTGGTCAACCGGAAGGATAACCATTTTGCCTGTGCCGGCTAGCTTACCGGTGTTCAGGAAGCGTGCGATGTTGGACTTTGTTTGCGGGCTGTCAGACTCATAATGAGATAGGATTTTTTGAACTGTTGGTGTGAATGCTGAATTGTTCATTGTATTGTTCCCTGACTGTCCTTCTGAAAATTGTTTTGCTGTAGCTGATTTCATAGATTAAACTCCTGCCGCTTATTTACATGTAATTATGGATTTCAACAAGCTAAAAAACGAGCCGTATGCGGCATTTTTATACTCGGGGCGTGCACCGGGCAAACGCCATATACTGGCTTACGGGAAGGAGTCAGAGGTGACCACGCTTGCGGCTGCAAAGGCTGCAAAGGGCAGGTTATATGGTTATTTTGGCTATAATTTGCGCCACGAGCTGGAAAATTACCCGAAAGACCAGAAGACTTTTACAAAAACGCCGCCGCTGCATCTTATAAAAATGAAGCATGAAGAAGTGGCGGAAGGTAAGCTGGAACTACCGAAGGCAGGTAAAATTCCGCGTGTTGCCAGCTTTAATTCCAACATGACAGATGCCGAGTACCTGCAAAAGGTGACCCAAATTATAAATGAGATAAAAAGCGGTGAACTGTATCAGGCTAACCTGACGCGTAAATATTTTGGCGAGTTTGAGGAAGTGCCAGACACGTTCAGTATATTCTGTAAACTGGCCGAGGTTTCTCCTGCACCATATTCGGCCTATATGCGTATGGGTGATGTACATATTATATCTGCCAGCCCTGAAAAATTCCTGACCATGGAGGAAGGAAAAGTTATCAGCATACCTATTAAAGGCACGCTTTCTTCTGCGCGTCCGGCAGAAGAACTTGCGGCTAGTGAAAAGGACAGGGCGGAAAATTTAATGATAGTTGACCTTATGCGTAACGACCTTGCACGCGTTTGCCGCAACGTAAAAGTTGAAAAGCTTTTTGAGGTCACTTCCTATGCACAGTACCATCATATGTCATCAACCATTACGGGTGAGACTGACGGCAGCGCGGTTGAGGTGGTTTCTGCATGTTTCCCGCCGGGTTCAATGACGGGTGCGCCAAAAATTGCGGCGGTAAAATTATGCACTGAGCTTGAGGGTTGGGAGCGCGGCATATATAGCGGCGCGCTTGGCTGGATAGAGCAGAAGGCGTGCGATCTTTCGGTAGTTATACGCACTCTTGTAATTAGCGGAAAAAGGTACGAGTTTCAGGTTGGGGGCGGTATTGTGGCAGATTCTGTGCCGGAGCGCGAATATGAGGAAACCATCAGTAAAGCAAGCGGAATTTTAAAGGTGCTTGGTCTTGACGGGGCTTGAAATACAAAAAAAATTCACAATATAAAGATTGAAAAGCCAACTGCTTTTTTATATTATATCAACTAGAGTACATTCTTATGGATATCAAAAAACTTTTTGACTACGAACACGCTTTGCAAACACAGCGTCCTGAGTTCACCCAGGAAGAAAATTACAATGCGCTTGTACAGCCTGAGAAAGCAACCGAGATAATCAGTTTTAATGTTACTGCGGGTGCAAAAGAAGGTCTGTTCATCAAGTTCACCAATAAGGATGGCAGCCAGACTAATATGGCGTTCATCAATCCGGTTGTGGCAAAAAATCTTGTTGAAGAGCTTTCAAGCACCCTTGAACAGCAGGGTTTTGAAGCTGATGATAAATCAGGCAAGCTTAACTCGGACAGCCGCACTTACCACTAAGGTTTTATATGATTCTACTGGAAGATAGAGGTGTTATCCAAATCTCTGGCGCGGACGCTACGTCTTTTTTGCAGGGTCTTATAACCAATGATGTAAATCAGGCTACCGCAGATAACCTTGTATATACTGCCATGCTTACGCCGCAGGGTAAGTTTTTATATGATTTCTTCATTTTAAAAACTGCCGACGGATATTTGCTTGATTGCTATAAGCCAACAATTGCGGCGCTTATTAAAAAACTTTCTATCTATAAACTTCGTTCTGACGTTACCATTAAAAACGTGAGCGATATTTATGCTGTCTATTCAGATTCCGTGCGTGGCCTTCCTGATCCGCGCCTGCCTGAATTCGGCAAGCGACTTATTACGGGTGATAAGCCTGAGACAAATGCGGGTTTTGCCGCGTATGAGAAAAAGCGCATTGAAGCGGGGCTGCCTGAAAGCGCGGATTTCCTTTCGGAAGATGACTTCCCTATGCAGTGTAATTTAGAGCAGAAGGCGTGCGATCTTTCGGTAGTTATACGCACTCTTGTAATTAGCGGAAAAAGGTACGAGTTTCAGGTTGGGGGCGGTATTGTGGCAGATTCTGTGCCGGAGCGCGAATATGAGGAAACCATCAGTAAAGCAAGCGGAATTTTAAAGGTGCTTGGTCTTGACGGGGCTTGAAATACAAAAAAAATTCACAATATAAAGATTGAAAAGCCAACTGCTTTTTTATATTATATCAACTAGAGTACATTCTTATGGATATCAAAAAACTTTTTGACTACGAACACGCTTTGCAAACACAGCGTCCTGAGTTCACCCAGGAAGAAAATTACAATGCGCTTGTACAGCCTGAGAAAGCAACCGAGATAATCAGTTTTAATGTTACTGCGGGTGCAAAAGAAGGTCTGTTCATCAAGTTCACCAATAAGGATGGCAGCCAGACTAATATGGCGTTCATCAATCCGGTTGTGGCAAAAAATCTTGTTGAAGAGCTTTCAAGCACCCTTGAACAGCAGGGTTTTGAAGCTGATGATAAATCAGGCAAGCTTAACTCGGACAGCCGCACTTACCACTAAGGTTTTATATGATTCTACTGGAAGATAGAGGTGTTATCCAAATCTCTGGCGCGGACGCTACGTCTTTTTTGCAGGGTCTTATAACCAATGATGTAAATCAGGCTACCGCAGATAACCTTGTATATACTGCCATGCTTACGCCGCAGGGTAAGTTTTTATATGATTTCTTCATTTTAAAAACTGCCGACGGATATTTGCTTGATTGCTATAAGCCAACAATTGCGGCGCTTATTAAAAAACTTTCTATCTATAAACTTCGTTCTGACGTTACCATTAAAAACGTGAGCGATATTTATGCTGTCTATTCAGATTCCGTGCGTGGCCTTCCTGATCCGCGCCTGCCTGAATTCGGCAAGCGACTTATTACGGGTGATAAGCCTGAGACAAATGCGGGTTTTGCCGCGTATGAGAAAAAGCGCATTGAAGCGGGGCTGCCTGAAAGCGCGGATTTCCTTTCGGAAGATGACTTCCCTATGCAGTGTAATTTAGAGCAGCTTAACGGCGTTGCCTTTAACAAAGGCTGTTATGTCGGGCAGGAAGTTACGGCGCGTACGAAATACAAAGGCGCTATCAAATACTCATTCTATAAAGTAACGGCAGATAGCCCGCTTGTTAAAGACGGCAAGATATTGCGTTCGGTGCACGGCAATATCGGCATCGCGCATTTGCCCGTGACCAATGACAACAGCGCCGATATCAACGGCAAGTCATATAAAATCGCGCCGATACTTTCATAAAAAATCTGCTTCGCTAATTTGACAATTACGCTGTTAGCCCTGCATAATCATATTCATGAATAACCCCCGGAGCCCGGCGTGCTCAATAAAGGGTTGGGCTGTGCACGGCCGTTGAACGCCACAAAACTAAACACGCGCGCGTGGAATTTTTAGGACTAGTTGTTTATTTCGGTCTCAACTTTTGTCCTGCTGCCTTCACCAACTGATTGCGGGCCATCATAAGGCTTTGTTTCTTCAGTTTTATTGAAATCAAGGCAGTTTGGCCTTGTTATGCCGCAATCCCAGCGGTAGCCTTCCGGCGTGCCTTTCATCAGGCTGCCGTGGAAGTGTTTGCATTCGCACATGCGGCCAGACATTGAAGCTGTTGTGCCCTCTGCTTCAAGGTTACATGTTGGTGCGCTTTCTGCCATAGCGGGATTGCTAAAAACTATTGCTGCCAGTAAATATATGTATTTCATTTTTTATTAACCTCTTTACTATTATATCATTGGTAAGCAAATATTGTACCATGAAAAAATTATCTATCATAGGTTTGGGGCTTATAGGCTCATCAATAGCCAGGGGGCTTAAAGGCCAGTACCATATTACGGGTTATAACCGTACTTTAGAAGTTTCCAATAAGGCATTGAAAGAAGGCGCTATTGACGTTGCGGCTTCGTCTTTGGCCGAGGCTGTTGAAGGGGCGGATATAGTCCTGATCGCAACACCTATGAGCCATTACGAATCTATAGCCAACGGCATTGCCGAATACTTGCAGCTGGGCACTATTGTGACCGATGCGGGGTCGGTAAAAACTCCGGCCATACTTTCAATTTACCGTCATATGCCGCCGGGTGTTGAGTTCATTCCAAGCCACCCTATAGCGGGTAAAGAGACCAGCGGTTTTAGTGCGGGTGATGCCGAGCTGTTCAAGGGTAAAAAAGTTATAATCACCCCGCTGCCGAAGAATTCTTATAAATCTATTCTTGAAGTGGAAAATCTTTGGAAGTCACTTGGTGCAACTACCGAGCAAATGACTGCGGCCGAGCATGATAAGATATATTCTGCCGTTTCGCACGTGCCGCAAATGCTGGCTTATGCCTATAAGCTTGCCATCCGCCATAAAAAATTCGGTCAATCTGCCGATGTTGAGCCTAAAGGAGATTACCAGACATTCCTGCGTATTGCCAATTCAGCGCCTGATATATGGGTTGATATTTTCCAGCTTAACCGCGGTTATATGTTCAAGTTCCTTGAGAAAATATTCGGCGGGCTGACGCATATTGAAAAATTCTCCGACATGCAGGAGCTGCGTGAGCGTTTGCCGGGCAAATTAAAGGCCGAGCCAAAGTTCAGCGGTAATAAAAAGCTTGATGCGGCAACGATCATATTCCCCGCATTGCTTGGTAATTTGCTGTTGTTCTGCATTGAGGATGAAATGGAGAACGAAGTGAGCCGCACCTTCAGCCCTTCGCAAATACACGAATCACTTGCTTTGATAGAGCAGGAGATAAAGCCTATAGAAGCCAAAGATTTTGCTAATTATGCGGGTTCGGGGCTGCGTGACCTTACTATATTCTCCCACCTTGATGTTTCGGATTATATTGAAGATCACGAACAGGAAATTTACCTGCTGAAGGCATTGCTCCACCGCAAGATATTCGAGATCACCGCCGCCGTAGAATCCGACAGCGCGGAAGTGTTGCTTGGCAAGCTTAAGGAAGCCTAGTAGTTTTTTACCAGCATGTGTGAAGAGGTGCGGTTATTGCGGTTCTTGAAGTTCACTATATATTTTTTATCAAAGCTTGTGATGTTGAAGCCTTTATCCATGTAAAGTTCATTGATAAAATCTGTCTGTTTAATTACCAGCAGCCATTTTGCTTTGGTGTTTGTAAGGAAATCAGCCAGTCTTTTATGGTCATCACGCGTGAATTCATTCTTTGAGTAAGTGCTGAACTCGGTATCGTAAGGAGGGTCAAGGAAAATGAAGTCATTTTCCGTCGGCTGGTTCTTTTCAAAGAATTCCACAAAATCTACCGCGCTGAATTCAGAAGCGGCAAGCCTTTGTTGTAGCTCAGGCGATTGGAAGTAGTTTGCCTTAGAAGAAAATATTTTCCTGTTATAGGCAATGCCGCCGTAAGGTACGTTGAATTTACCATCGGCGTTATAGCGGAACATGCCGCTGTAGGCCAGATTGCGGATTATATAGTAATAGGCAAGGAATAGCGGCTGCGGCAGCTGAACGTCATTTGTTAAGTGCCTGATGTAATTATACAGCGCAGATTTTATTGCCGATTCGGTGTTTAGCAGAACATCTTCTGTTGAAGAAAGGTTTTGCAGGTTTATTTTGCTTATGCGTTTGAATTTATCGGTCACGCGGGTTTTAAGTTCGCGTTTGAATTCAGGTTTGTCAAAGCCTGCAGGTTCAAAAGTGCAAAGCAGCTCAATAAGCTCTTCGCTTTTTGCTTCATTATATAGCCTTAAGATATCATCTTTATGGGCGGTTACAAAACCTGCCGCCTGCTGCCATACATCATCAAACTGTTTAAGATGCGTAAGGAAGGTTGCGGAATCTGTTTTTAATATTTCAAACAGCCCCATCAGCTCTTCGCATTTGTCGTTCACGAAATAGCGGTTGGCCGTTACGTTAAGGTAGCAGCTGCCACCGCCAACGAACGGTTCATAAAAATTCTGGAATCCTTCAGGGATATTCTCAAGGATAATTGGAAGTTCACGCACTTTGCCGCCCGGCCATTTTAGGATAGGGGGTTGTAGCTGAATGTCTTGGGTCTCTTTTTTAAGTACTTGCATTAGTATATCATGGCGAAAAATAGCAATAAGCCAACATAAACATTTGAGCGGAATAACTGGCCGCACAAAGCCGGCTTTGCAGGGTTGAGTTTATATACCTGCCAGCTGAAGTGCAGCTTGGCAAGGCACAGGAAGGCAATGCTTACAAAATCAGGCTCTTTTATTAACAAGAGCGCAATTGCAAAGCAAAGAACGAACGCCCAGTAAAACAACCCAATGAACTTGCGGTTATGCCGGCCGAATTTTATGGCGGTGGATTTTATTCCCGCACTCAGGTCATCTTCTTTATCCTGCAATGCGTAAATTGTATCGTATCCTAAAGTCCAGAATATTGCGCCTATATATAATATAGCGGGCGCAAGGTCTAACCTTCCTGTTGCGGCTGAGTAGGCAATTAGGATGCCGCTGTTAAACACAATGCCGAGCATTATCTGCGGATAGTAAGTTATGCGTTTCATTAGCGGGTAAACCAGAACAAAAGGCATTATGGCAAAGCCTATATATATAGATATCAGCGGTAGCAGCAGTAAAATACTAAGGCCAAGCAAAAGCAATATTGCCACAAATATAAGTGCTGCGGGGACCGAAATTTCGCCGCTTGCTATCGGGCGTTTTTTTGTGCGTTCAACGCGGGCATCCAGTTTGCGGTCAGAGATATCATTTATTATGCAGCCTGCGGTACGCATTATTATAGCGCCTACGGTGAATATGGGGTAAAGCCAGAATTTATCAGTTTGGGCAAGGCCAAGGCCAAGCCAGCAGGGAATTAAAAGAAGCCAGATGCCTGTTGGTTTATCCAACCTTGCTAACCTGTAATATGCGTTTATATTGATGCCCATGAAAATTAGAATCTACTCGTCTGAAAACTTAAGTGCAGGTTCAGTAATAGACCTAACGCGCGAACAAGGCAATTATTTAGGCAGCGTCCTTAGAATGAAAGAAGGGCAGGAGCTTTTTATATTCAATGCCAAAGACGGTGAGTACAGCGCAAAGTTTTTGAGCAAAAAACAAATTGAGCTTGGCGCGCAGACAGAAGCGCCGCAGCCGGAGCAGGAGCTTATATTATTATTTGCGCCCGTGAAGTTTGGTAAAATAGATATGCTGGCGCAAAAAGCCACCGAGCTTGGCGTAACCGCGCTGCAACCTGTTGAGACGCGCCACACTCATATTAGCCGCATAAATTATGACCGCCTTAAGGCAAATGCAATTGAAGCTGCCGAGCAAACGGGGCGTATATCTATCCCTGAAGTGAAAGAATCGCAAAAGCTGCAAAAAGTTATTGATGGCTGGGATGCGAACATAAAAATAATATTCTGTGATGATAGTTTAGAGGCAAAGCCAATAGCGAGCGCGCTAAAAGACATGCCGAAAAGCAATTACGCCGTGCTGATAGGGCCAGAGGGCGGATTTTCGGCCGAAGAAACTGCAATGCTGAAGAAAAAAGATTTTATTATTCCCGTAACTATGGGTAAAAGGCTGCTACGTGCGGAAACAGCGGCATTGGCCGCGCTGGCTGTGTTCCAGTCAATAGCAGGGAATTGGAAATGAGCAAAAAATTATATATCATTGACGGCTACGGATTTTTATTCCGCGCATACCACGTAATGCCCCCGCTAACCAACCCTGCTGGAGTTCCGGTCGGTGCCGTTTACGGCTTTACCAACATGATGATAAAGCTGATAAAAGACCATAAGCCAGATTATATGGCAGTGGCGCTAGATAGCGGCAAAGAAACCTTCCGTACTGAGCTATATAAAGAATATAAGGCAAACCGCCCTGAAGCGCCTGAAGACCTGAGGCCGCAATTCCCGCTAGTGCGTGATGCCGTTGAGGCGGTGGGGCTTAAAAGTTTTGAGCTTGCGGGTTACGAGGCTGATGACGTTATTGCCACCTTCACCAAACGCGCGCTTGAGCAGGGAATTGAAGTTACCATAGTAAGCTCTGACAAAGACCTTATGCAACTGGTTGAAGACGGCAAGGTGCAGATGTATGACCCTGTTAAAGCAAAATACATCAATGAAAAAGAAGTGCTGGAAAAGTTTGGGGTTGTACCTGCAAAAGTTTTAGATGCGGCGGCGCTGATAGGCGATAGTTCCGATAATGTTCCGGGCGCTCCCGGTATTGGGCCAAAAACGGCGGCAGAGCTTATAAACCAGTTTGATAATTTAGATGACCTGCTGGTGCGCACGGCTGAAATAAAACAGCCGAAACGCCGTGAGGTATTAGAGCAGAACCGTGACAAGATATTACTTTCTCGCGAGCTGATAAGGCTGCATTTTGATGTGCCGCTGCCTGCGAATTTTGAAGAGTGCTGTGAGCAGAAAGATGATACAAGGCTGATGGAATTTTGCATTAAGCATGGTTTTAGATCTCTAGTTTCAAAACTTAGCGGCGGTAAAATAACTACTTCTATGCCGCTTCCTGCATCGGCCTTGGCGCCTGTTGTGCAAATACCAAGACCTGCTGAAGAGAACCGCATTATCAAAACTATTGATGAGCTGCAAAAATTTGTAGCCGGTAAAAGCAAGGTCGCTTTTTATTTTACAGAAACCGTAGTTGCGGCAGCCAGCGGGCATCAGGCAGTTTACCTTAAGTACGGCAGTGGCGGTGATGATCTGTTTGATACTAATATTATAGACGAAAAGCAGGTGATTGCCGCGCTAACGCCTGTTTTTCAGGATGCTTCAGTTTTAAAATTATTCCATAATATCAAGCCGCATTATGTTGTTGGGCTGGAAGGTTATGATGATGTTCAGGTGATGGATTATGTTACGGCAACGGGCATAAATAACGGTGACCTGACGGAAATAAAGCTGGGTAAAAAATCAACGGAAGATGAAATTTCTGCTGCGGCATTTACGCATGTGCACGAGATTTTTGCGCGTCATGCCGAGCTTAAGGCTAAGCTTATTGATGTAAGCCAGCTTACTATTTACGAAAAAATTGAAAAGCGCATGATTCCCGTTCTTTCCAAGATGGAAAGGTACGGTGCGAAGATAGACGCTAATTATTTGCGCGGAATGTCTTCTGCCTTTACCGATAAAATGGCGGAGCTGGAAAAGGAAATTTACGCGCTGGCGGGATGTGAATTCAATATCGGTTCGCCTGCGCAGCTTGGTGAGGTGCTGTTTGACCGTTTAGGGTTTGAAGGCGGCAGGAAGTCTAAGAAGACAGGCCAGTATTCAACCGGTGCCGATGTTCTTGAAGAGCTTTCAATACAAGGGCATGTGATCGCCGATAAGATCCTTGAATGGCGCCAGCTTAGCAAGCTTAAGTCAACTTACACAGATGCTTTGCCGCAGCAGGTAAACACTATAACGGGCAGGGTGCACACAACCTTCCAGATGACGGTGGCAAATACGGGGCGTTTATCATCGCAAAATCCTAACCTGCAGAATATCCCCATACGTTCCGAGGAAGGCAAAAAGATACGTAACGCGTTCATTGCTAATGCGGGCAACAAGCTTATATCTGCCGATTATTCTCAGATCGAGCTGCGCCTGCTTGCGCATGTGGCAGATATCGCGCCGCTTAAAGAGGCGTTCAAAAATCATCAGGATATCCACTCAATTACCGCGCAGCAGGTTTTTGGCCTTCAGGAATCAGAAGTAAATGCGGATTACCGCCGTATGGCGAAAACCATCAACTTTGGCATTATTTACGGTCTTTCGGCGCATGGGCTGGCTGAGCGTTTACGCATTCCGCGCCATGACGCCGCAGAGTTCATTGCAAAATATTTTAAACAATATCCTGGAATTAAGGAGTATATGAACCGCACAATTGCCGAGTGTAAAGATAACGGCTATGTGGAAACCATCCTTGGCCGTAAAATGCATATACGCGGCATTAATGATAAGAACGGCGCTATCCGCCAGTTCTCTGAGCGGGCGGCCATCAATGCGCCGTTACAGGGCGGTGCGGCCGATATTATTAAAAAGGCCATGATAGATCTGCATAAAAAGAACTTCCCGATGACATTACAGGTACATGACGAACTTTTATTTGAAGTCCCGGAAGGAAATGCAGAGGAGATGCGTACGCAAATAGTAAATATTATGCAAAACGCGGTGCAAATCAGTGTTCCGCTACTGGTTGAGGCTTCTATAGGTAATAACTGGGGTGAGATCCACTAAAATGAAATGGCTGGTAATTGCACTGGTTGTATTTTCTGCTCCTGCCATGGCGTGCGAGATAAGGCAGGCAAAGCTGGATAAGGAAAATATGCGTTACGTTATACCTGTTGAAGTTAAAAAAGGTGAGTCATGCATAGTGCTAAACCGCGAGGTGAAGCTTGACCCTATCTGGAACAATATGGAAAAGATCGGCATCAGTGCTTCCGATACTTACGGTAAATTTTTCAGGGAATATAAAGCCAGCGGTGATAAGGTTTTAAAAGACAAGTATATTTATATGGCGGGCAATAAAGCGGGTACTGAAGATATAAGGTTTATTGCCTACGGTTCACACCCTGAAAATTACTCAACTATCCTGTATAAAATCACTGTTAAATAAGTTGGTTTTTCCGTTTACATTGCGTCAATTAGGTTTATAATGCGCGCCATGGTTCTTAAAGGTCTTAAAAAAATAAAAATTTCCGGCGCTGAAGTCTACCCGATCATTGAAGGTGGCAAAGGCGTTGCTGTTTCTGACGGTGCTACTTCAGGCGCATTTGCCGCAGCAGGCGCAGTTGGTACATTCAGCGGTGTTAACCCTAAACTTATTGATGAGAACGGCAATTACGTGCCGATAGTTTACAAGGGCAAAACGCGTATTGAGAAGCATAAAGAGCTTATTGAATATTCGATCAAGGCCGGTATATCGCAGGCAAAAATTGCTTATGCGGCTTCTAAAGGCAAAGGCCGTATCCACATTAACGTACTTTGG
>CAYVII010000008.1:0-23513 GCA_964451475.1 uncultured Rickettsiales bacterium | reverse complement strand
CTTGGTATGTCACTTGCATCAGGCGGCCACCTAACTCACGGTGCTGCTCCTGCAATGTCTGGTAAATGGTTCAACGCGGTTCAATACGGCGTTGAAGAAGCAACTCAGCTAATTAATTATGATGAAGTTGAGCGCCTTGCAAAAGAACACCAGCCCAAACTAATCATCGCAGGTTCATCTGCATACCCACGCCAGATAGATTTCGCTCGCTTCCGCAAAATAGCAGATAGCGTTGGCGCACTTCTAATGGTTGATATGGCTCACTTCGCAGGCCTTGTCGCTGCCGGTACTTACAACAGCCCTATTGAATATGCTGATGTAACAACTTCAACTACACACAAAACTCTGCGTGGCCCTCGCGGCGGTATCATCCTGACAAACAGCGAAGAGATCATTAAAAAGATCAACTCTGCAGTATTCCCCGGTCTTCAGGGCGGTCCGCTTGTTAACGTTATTGCCGCTAAAGCAGTTTCATTCGGTGAAGCTCTTCAGCCTGAATTCAAAAAATACGGTCAGGCAGTAATTGACAACGCTCGCGCTATGGCAGATGTTATGGTTAAACGCGGCTTTGCAATTACAACTAAAGGTACAGACAGCCACCTTATCGTGGTTGATCTTCGCCCTAAGAACCTTACCGGTAAAGACGCGGAAGAAGCTCTTGAACGCGCAGGCCTGACCTGCAACAAGAACGCAATTCCGTTCGATCCTCAAAAACCTTTCATTACTTCAGGCATCCGCCTTGGTTCACCTGCTGGTACAACCCGCGGCTTCGGCACTGCAGAATTTACAGAAGTTGCAACTCTTGCAGCCGATGTTCTTGACGCACTGGCTAACGGCGATAGCAGCAAAGTAGAAAAAGAAGTTAAGCAAAAAGTAGCAGCTCTTTGCGCACGCTTCCCTATTTACTAAGAAGTTTTGCAATAAAAAACATCAAAGCCCTCTTAAACGGAGGGCTTTTTTTTATTGCGCTATGTTTATTTTAATGAGATTGGTATTGGATGGAAAACCAAATGAACATCCCCGCAAACTTCTGGAGACGCGTCGGCGCGCAGATGATTGATATGACTATCTTTCTTATAATATCACTTCCTTTTTTCTGGCATCTTTATAATACCAACGGCTACAACAACCTTTCAGAAATGGCCGCAGATAGCGCTATTGATAGCAATATATTTATCCTTTATGTCATCCCGATAATATACATCCTGTACGAAGTACTTTTCACAGCTTCAAAATATCAGGGCACTCTGGGGAAGCAGATAGTAAAAATAAAAGTGGTAGATAAGAACTTTGCAAAACTTTCAATCCCGCATGCATTTGTAAGGTTTGTATTTAAATCACCCTCTACCATTATTCTCATGATAATCCCCGGAACACAGACGCAATATTACACAGAATATCTTGATACCATCGTGTGCCTTGGCTTCCTGCTTATCTTTTTTACACAAACAAAACAGGCACTGCATGATATCCTGGCGCAGACCTACGTGGTTTACAAATAGATCATATCCACACCGGTGGCTGGCAGGTAAATCAGCGGCGTTCTTAAGCTCACACGGCTAGTTGTCAATTGCCGTTTCTGTGTTATAAGTTTTAAGTTAACTGAACATAAAGCTACAGCATGCACTGCCCATTTTGCGGATTTGAAGATACACAAGTTAAAGACTCACGTACCACAGAAGATGGCGCGGCAATTCGCCGCAGGCGCGAATGCCCTGAATGCTCGGGCCGTTTTACAACTTTTGAACGCGTGCAGATGCGTGAGCTTTTTGTAAAAAAATCATCAGGCGCATCCCGCTTATTCGATCGTGATAAACTAATGCGCTCAATAAATATCGCCTGCCGCAAACGCCCTATCTCGGAAGAGCAGATTGAACAGCTGGTGAATAAGCTGATACGCGAACTTGCAAGCCTGGGCGACGCCGAGATATCAACAAAAGTCATCGGCCAGAAAGTAATGAAGGAACTGGCAGGCATGGATGATGTTGCATATATCCGCTACGCCAGCGTTTACTCTGATTTCAAAGATGCGGATGATTTTGAAAAATTCATTGGCCGCATCGGCAAACAAAAAACCACAAAGAAAAAATAATGGCATCAGTTCATGATAAATTCATGAAGATCGCACTTAACCTTGCAAGGCGAGGCATTGGTGAAACTGCGCCAAACCCAACGGTTGGCTGCGTTATTGTTAAAGACGGCGTAATATTGGCGCAAGGCCGCACCGCAAAAGGCGGCCGCCCGCACGCCGAGGCCGTTGCTATTTCCAAAGCCAAAGGCAAAACAAAAGGCAGTACAATATATGTTACGCTTGAACCCTGCTCGCACTACGGCAAAACCCCTCCCTGCGCTGAGAGCATAATTAAAGCCAAACCGGCTGAAGTTGTTGTGGCATGCTTAGACCCCGATAAACGCGTGAACGGCAGCGGAATTAAAATGCTTATTGAGGCAGGAATAAAAGTTACGCTTGGCATAGGCGAAGATGAAGCGCAGGATATCAACCGCGGCTTCATCACCCGCACACGCACCAAACTTCCTTTTGTTACTTTAAAAGCGGCAATGGCCTCAGACGGAAAATATCTGCAGGGCAAAGGCAAACCGCAATGGGTAACGGGTGAACTTTCCCGCAATTACGTGCACTTGCTCAGAAGCCGTGCTGATTGCCTTATTACAGGCACGGGAACAATTATTGCCGATAAGCCAAAGCTTGATGTCCGCCTGCCCGGCCTTGAGCATATGTCACCCCTTGTTATTGTAGCAGGCCGCCGCAAAGTAGATGGCTTCCGCGCAAAATTCGCCCCGCTTAAAACAATACTGGAAGATCTGGCAAATGAAGGCGTGAACAATGTTTTACTGGAAAGCGGCCCTACCCTTGCCGCTGCCTTCCTGCGTGAAAAGCTTGTTGATGAACTTATTATAATTGAAGCCCCAAAAAAACTTGGCTCTAAAGGGCGTGATTATTTTAAGCCCGAAACGCAAAAACTTATTGCAAAACACTTCCGCAAAACCTCGGAAAAACATATCGGCATGGATAAAATAATTATTTATGCTAAAATGAAATAATGGCAAAGACCACCAACAGGCATATTGATAGCTTTCTGGAAGTAATGTCGGTTGAGCGCGGCGCAAGCAAAAATACAATTGAATCATACTCGCGTGACCTGCAGCATCTGGATGAAAATATCAAAGAAGTTGAAACCTGCCCTAAACAAGAAATAGAAAACTACCTGCAAAAACTTTCCAAACAAGGCTTCGCCGCGCGCAGCATTGCCCGCAAACTTTCTGCCCTTAAGCAGTTCTTTTTATATTTGTATGTTGAGAAAATACGTACAGATAACCCCACAACAAACATTGAAGCACCAAAACTTGGCCACCCTCTTCCCAAATTCCTTACCATGGAGGAAGTTACAAAACTGCTTGATGAAGCGGCAAAAGATATCCGCCTGCATGCAATGCTTGAAATATTATACGCAAGTGGCCTGCGCGTATCTGAACTTGTTACACTCAAAAAAAATTCCGTTCGCCAGGAAGGCGGTGACCACTTCCTCTTCATAAAAGGCAAAGGCAGCAAAGAACGCATTGTACCGCTTGGCAGCAAAGCCGTTTCCGCGCTGGCTACTTATCTGGAAAATGAAAAACCCCAAAACTGGTTATTTCCTTCCGGACGCGGCGAGCAGAACTCGCATCTTACCCGCCAGCGCTTTGGCCAGATGCTAAAAGAACTTGCCGTGAGCTGCGGCATAGACCGCAAAAAAATATCCCCGCACGTACTGCGCCACAGCTTTGCCAGCCATTTGCTGGAAAACGGGGCAGACCTAAGGCTAGTTCAAGAGCTTTTAGGGCACGAACAAATAGCCACTACCCAAATATATACACACGTACAAAGCAAGAAATTACAGCAACTTGTAGCCAACAAACACCCTCTGGCAAAATATAGCTAAAATTCTAGCTAAATTAACCCATTCCTTACATTCATATTAACTTTTATTAAGTATATTAGTTAGTGGGGGACTTTTATGGAAAGCATCATACTTGGAAGTACAGAAGGCATGTTCAAATTATTTGGACTTGGCTTTATTGCCGGTGGTCTGTTCTCTTTTGTTATAATGCTTATCAGCGATTGGATATCTGATCGCGATGATAAGATAGGACGTCGGGAACATTACAAGTAATGCATTTTCCATAAATAAAAAACACCCGCCATTGGCGGGTGTTTTTTATTATACGACTGTAAAAATATTAAGCCGCTTCAAGCTCGCGTTCATTTGCCATAGCAGTACCGAACAGGCCTGCAAGCATACCTGCAAGACCATCATATTTTTCACCTTCAGGCTTACGGCCGTCATAAATGATACGGTCTTCGTAACCTGATATCCAAAGGGCATTCGGGTTACGCTTGGCAATGATCAGCTGGCCCTGAGTTTCCGCACCGTGCGGAGAGCGAAGCATTTTCATGAATATAAGACCTTCACCAAACAGCTCTTCCACAACTTTCGCCGCATCTGCAGGAAGGTTTTTAGTAAGTTTAGCAAGGTCGGGAGCGTCCATAATAGACATAACTTCCATCTTGCCCCATTCAGTTGACATCGCGAAGCGCGATTTTTCAATACCTGAAAGACCTTTTTGGGATTCGTTGTGGATCTTCCATGACTCTTCTACCGGCACAGCAAAAGCTTTGTGGCCTTCGATCTCACGGCACTGGAAGAAATAGTGGTTACGTATTTTGCGTGAACGCAGTTCTTTCTGCATCAAACGAAGTGCGTCAGAGTCATCGTTCACTTCAAAGATTATCGGGGTCTGGTTCTCAACGCTTACAAAGCTGCGTTTGTTAAGCTCGGTAACTGCTTTTGCAGTCTGCTCGATCCATTTGAAGCGGCCGTTATGCTCTTCAATGTAATTTCCGTTCTCGTCTTTAACCAGGAACTCATCAGGGTGAGTGAAGTGAACCATCATAGCTAGTGATGTACGTGGGAAATTCGCGTGGAACTTATCAAGCATATCAAAGAAGTTTTCGTCAAAACGCTCAGGGAAGAAAGCAAGTTCTTTAGTACCGATACGTATGATTCGCACACCGGCATCTGCAAGAGTAGCCATATATTCAAACAGCTTTTTGTTTGTAAGAACCATAGGGTCACCGCCGGAAAGTAGCGCTTCACGGATAGGGAATTTCTGGTTGCCTGCATTATCAACTGCAAGGCCAGCACGCACTTTTTCGTTATATTCACGAACATATTTCGCAGCTTCATCAGGCTTAACAAGGCCTTTGCCTGTTTTCCCGCTGAACAGGTCAAGCCTGTAGCAGTAACGGCAGTGTGCAGAGCATGTCATTGCCGCGTAAAGAAGAACAAGTTCGTATTTATGTAAAAGGCCCGGAACCGGAGAATAAGAAAGCTGGTTAGAAGGGTCAGCCTCACCGCTAAGGTCTGCAACTTCGTTAGCGCGGGCTTTGATCAGGTTTTGAAGCGGTTTGGATGTTTCGCAAAGTTGACGGTAGTGGTCAGATATTTTTGCCTTCATACGCTTTTCGATACCAAGATCGATCAGCTGTTTTGCCTCTTCGGGCGTGTAGAAGTTTTTATATTGTTCCGGGATCTTACCCGTTTCAAAAGGCGCTAGTCCGTTTACGTTCTCACGCTTGAATTGCACATCTTTAATCTCTACTGAAGCTACATCAAAAACCATTATAAAATTCCCCGTTCAACTATTAGTTGTAATAAATTGCGTCCGTCTAAATAGCATAAACGGCTTACACAGGCAAGCATAAGTTATGCTGCATTGCGAAACGGGGAAATAAAAAGAAAAAGGGCATAAACCGTGCAATTCCGCCGTTTATGCCCTATTTATATTGTTGCAATTATGCCGCTTTAGAACGTACAGAGTCAAAGGTCTTATTAAGCGCATGACGCAGCTTATCAATTATCTCACCCACATGTTCCTGCGTGATGATGAAAGGAGTCGCAAGCATGATATGGTCACCGTTCTTACCGTCAACCGTACCCGGCATACCGTAAACACACAGGCCTTCGTTAAGTGCATTTGCTTTAACAAGCGCATTAACTTTCAGGCTTGGGTCAAACGGGGTTTTCTTTGCTTTATCAGTTACAAATTCCATACCGATGAACATACCGCGGCCGCGTATCTGACCAACAAACTCATGGCTGCCGAATTCTTTTTCAAGCGCATGCTTAAGTGCTTCACCTGTTGTTTGTACGTTATGCAGGATGTTATCACGCTGGATGATTTCCTGAACTTTAAGCGAAGCTGCACATGCAACCGCGTGGCCAAGATAAGTATGACCGTGCTGGAAGAAGCCCGAACCTGCCTTGATAGCTTCATGGATATAACCCTGAACCATCAACGCACCAATTGGCTGGTAACCTGCCCCTAAACCTTTTGCGATAGCAATAAGGTCACCCGTGATGCCTTCCTGCTCTGCCGCAAACAGCGTTCCTGTACGGCCCATACCGCACATAACTTCATCAAGAATAAGAAGAACTTCATTCTGGTCGCAAATCTCACGGATACGTTTGAAGTAACCTTTTGCAGCCGGAACGCAGCCAAGTGTAGCGCCAACAACCGGCTCTGCCACGAATGCCGCAACATTTTCAGCGCCAAGGCGTTTAATTTCTGCTTCAAGCTGGTTCGCCATACGTATACCGAACTGCTCTTCAGTTTCACTCTCCTGCTTGTAACGGTAGTCATAGCAAGGGTCGATATGGCTCATTTCAATAAGCAGGCTCTGGAATTGAGCGCGGCGCATTTTATTACCGCCTGCAGAAAGTGCCCCCATAGTGTTACCATGGTAGCTCTGCCAGCGCGCAATGATACGCGTCTTAGATTTTTTACCAACTTCCTGCCAGTATTGAGAAGCCATTTTGATTGCCGCTTCCATTGCTTCAGAGCCGCCTGAGACAAGGTAAACTTTCTCAAGGCCTTTAGGAGCTTTAGATACAAGGAAATCAGCAAGTTTTTCCTGCGCTTCAGTAGTGAAGAAAGAAGTATGCGCATATGCAAGCTGGTTAACCTGTTTAGTTATAGCGTCACGAACTTCCTGGTTTGAATGGCCAAGGCATGAAACCGCAGCGCCGCATGAACCGTCAAGGTAACGCTTACCGTTAGAGTCAATAATATATGGCCCGTCACCTGCAACTGCAGTTGGGTATGTCATGCGTGAATTGCGGTGGAAAATATGGGTCATAAAACTTCCTTGTTTATGTTAAAATTTGGGGGCTTATATAACCATAAGCCCCCATGTTTGCAAGTTCAATTTAGCCAGGTCTGCGTCCGGTCAGGAAGTGCTCAACCCCCGCATCTTTGGCAGGACGCATAAGATTTTCTCTGGCAACTTCCAGTGAAAGCTGCGCAATATCTTCACCAACTAGTTGGCCAAAGAATTCTATACCCTTTTCATGCCTTGCAACTGCCTCGCCTAAAGTAGCCGGCAATCTCCTTGCGTTAGAATGATCTAGCAATAGCGCTTTTATTTCAGCTGCATTTTTATCGGCAAATACCTGCATTCCGTATCTATCACCTGCAACTTGCGTTAATACACGCAGCGCCCTTAAACCAGATTGGTCACCACCTCGCCCTTCTTGCCTGAAGTTACTTCCGTCAGGCTGTCTTGGCTCAAGGTAAGATGCGCCTCTTTGCCCTGCCATAGAAGCTATAAGCGCATTTCCTTCCGCCGTATAAGGGCTGAACTTGGCAAAGAAACCGCCAAATTTAGTTTCACCATGCGTTATTGTTGCAGGCCTTGCTTCTGCCATATCACTTGCAATTGCAATAGGGTCATTCCCACCCCTGTTAAGCCTTCTGTAAGAAGAATTTGTCTGGTTGAACGGGAATGATGTCATATTAGCAACCGTAATAAAACCAAGCTGCATCCTGTACGCCATGTCGTTACCATCCATAGTTTCAGGGTCAAACATGCCATATGTTACTGCATTCTGGCCATCTATAAGCTTAACGCTTAAATTATTCTGATCACCGTTGCCCGGCATTCCGGCAAAATAAATACCGGCTTTTTGCTCCAGATCTTCCAGTGTTCTTATTTCACGGCGAAGTGTATTCAGGTCACCTTGCAGTTTACCTTCAAAATGTAGCCACATTACCGCTGATTCAACATTCACCAGCTTACGCGCAACTTCAGGCTCAAGGAATTTCGGGTCGAATGAACCTCTTATGCCCGTGCATTCTTCTGCCAGATATCTTAAAGTTACTTCCTGCATTTTATTAGCTGCAAGAACTGACTGAACCGGCCTTACATTATCATGGCCAAGCATTATTTCCCTTCTAAGCAATCTTCTTGGTGCCTCAGAAATTATAGGCTTACCATCTTTTTCCCCATAAATCTGCTCAGGTGGAAGATCTACAACAAAGAAACGGTGCGCAGGGTTTGCATTACCATCCCTGAACCATGCTTCCTGTTCGGTATGACGGAAGAACACCCATGCCTGCCCTTCGGTTTTTACTTTGGTCAAAGTGGGAACTTCATCTTTTGCATATGCCTGCAAAGCCGCATAATCAACATCGGGGAATGTTCCGTCCGGCCTTGCTTTTGACGCAGTAGCTACTTCCATTTCCACGCCCATTTGCAAAATAGCTTCTTTGCCGCCATTTGCTTTTGAAAACATCTGTTCAATCAGCGCAGTTTCTTTCGGAAGCCTATCTAAACAAAGTGCTTCTAATTCTTGTTCTTTACTCATTTCCAATACCTTAAGTTAATTAAAGACTTGCACTTGTAGTTTCCTTAGCTTAATAAAGTCAATATGTATTTTAATATAATTTAATAAATGAACTGGGTCAGCAAATTATATAATAAACTTCCAAAAGATCAGGAAGCATATGCGGCCAGTGCAAATTTTGGCATTGCGGCAAATACAGGCGGCATTGTATCCGGTTTGGTTCAACTTAATCCATTCCGTACCTTTAGCCCTGTTTTATCTCTTACAGGTGATTTTGCTGCCAAATGGGTAACAAGAGTACAAAACCAGATAAGTGAAGGAGCCGAAAATGTTAGCGGTTTTGCTACATGGGCAGCATGCCATCCACTTACTGTAAGATACGTGCCCAAGATTACCGGAACAGGCTTACTAATTACTTCCGGATTTATGCAGGGCAAACCTGGAGAAGCCACTGCAGGTAGCATATATCTCCTTACAAATACACTTGCCTCAATCAATAAAAAGCCTGGGTTACTTGCATCTTCGGCACTATCTGGTCTTGCGGCAGCTTCCTTAATGATAAACGGGGGTTATGAGGCAATACATCCCCTTCTTGATGGATTTCAGCTGTCAGATATAATCCCCTCTCTCAGTGGGCTTGGCAACCTTGCCAGCGGCTTCTGCGCCGGTAGTATTGCCATGCTTAATTCGCGCATAGAGCCCGAATATTTCAATATATTAAAACAGCAAAGTAATAAAAAGTTAAACAGGTAGAAACCGTCCATTTAATCAATCTCTTTATTAGATTAATTTACAGCTTCTATAATCTGAACATAAGCCGCTTCTTCACTACATGATTAAATATCAAATACTTAGCTCCGGCGGACAATAAAAAAGTTAATCTTGATCCCATTTAATCATTGCTTTTTTTAGCAATTACGTGTATAGAGGCGCCATCTTTATTAACGCACATTAAGTAAATGAGCTGGCTCTCAAAAATAAATAGAACATTACCAAGGGATAATGACGCCCTTATTGCCAAGGCCGAGGTTAGTAAACTATCCAACGCCGGCGGCGTTGTTGCCGGTGCTCACAGTATTGCAGAAGGTGATATTCTGGGCGGTTTGGCTCGTCTGGCTGCGCCGGTTATCACTACAGTGGCTGATCAGGTAGATGGCTGGGCAGCACGCATAAACAAGGGCCGTGCAAATGGAGTTGCGTCATACATGAGACCTTTGAATGGCTTGAAGGAAGCGATTGTTGCCGATTCAATGAAGTTCACTTACAGGACCAAAATGGCTGCCGCGGCATCATTCATGCTAGCGGGCGCAGTTCAGGAAGATTGGCAATACGCGCTTACAGGCGCCATGCATTTTGGCACAAATTACCTTAAATCACTTGGTCACCGCACCTGCCTGCATGTATCCAGCGCATTATCCGGCACTTGCGGCGCACTATTACTTTCAAGCGCTGCCCAAAGCGGCAATATGGGCGATACCCTGAGCGGCCTTGGCTCAGTAGTAACTGCGGCGCTGCTTTTACGTGTTGACCCTAAAAAACTACATCATCCTTGCGCACCTGAACAGGCCGGTCCGGTGCCTGTATTTGATACATTACCACCCCATACCACAATATTCCATCAGGGCGTTGGCACATATCAGCGCAGGGAATTACTTTTGGCACCTTTAAGAGATAATACACATGCAATATAACCCGCTAATTTGACATTTGGCGCACGCGCATGAGAAAATAAAAAAAGAATGGGTCTCTCGTTCTTTATCTTACTGTAGACCCAAGCTGTGCATAGCTCTTAAAAGATAAACCCAATGTGCCTCGGGAAACTGGCTCTGAATGCACAAACACGCAATCAGGTACCATAAAAAAAGCAAATCGTGCAAGCCTACAAAAAACGCGCGCGCGTGATAAAATACTGAACTAGACTTTTAATTTTTTAATTATCTGCTCGGCAACTTTTTCTTTGCTTTGCGCAGACGAAATAACAATACAACGCTTCGGACTTTTTTTGGCAATGTCTAAAAAAGCCTTGCGTATTTTAGTATGGAATTCAATTTTCGCATCGTCGTAGTGATTGGTCACTCCGCGTGATTTCGCGCGCGTCTTTCCCTCTTTCGGGTCAATATCTAAAATTATTGTGCGGTCGGGCTTGAACGCGCCTATAGCGGCTTTGTGTATCGCGCGGATCTTTTTCATATCCATGCCTTGCGCATAACCCTGATACGCATAAGTAGAATCAAAGAACCTGTCTGATATAACAATTGAGCCGTTCTTAAGCGCGGGCTTTATTAAATTTTCCACATGGTCAATCCGCGCGGCAAAATTTAAAAAACATTGTTCTGCCGGAGTAAGGTTAGGGTTGCTAAGCAGAATATCACGTATTTGCTCTGCAGTTTCAGTGCCGCCCGGCTCACGGGTTAAAACAACCTGCCTGCCCTGCTTTATAAAATATTCGGCAAGCATTTTTACCTGGGTTGACTTCCCGCTGCCTTCACCGCCTTCAAATGTAATGAACATTATTCGTCCACTTCCCTTATGCCGACTTCACCAACACCGTCATGCAACATATCAAGTTCTTTTGCAGCGGCTTTGCTAAGGTCAATTATACGTTTGCCTGAATATGGACCGCGGTCATTTACACGCACCGTTACTGTTTTTCCGTTTTCTAAATTAGTAACTTCAAGAATTGTACCCATTGGGTATTTGCGGTGAGCCGCCGTCATTGCATTCTGGTTGAACTTTTCACCGTTCGCAGTTTTACGGCCATGAAACCCCGGCCCGTACCATGATGCTAAACCCTGCTGGTCAAATTCATACAAAGGCGCTTCTTCTTTTTCTTCCGCCTGCTCTGTTTTTTCTTCGCCTTTTGCAGCTTTCTCTTCCGCCATTTCTTCATCCGTTCTTGTAAAACCGCTAAATGCGCGGCGGCGGTGTCTGTCCATAGGGTAATCGGATATTGCCATCTGCTCTTCCACCACTGCTTCAGAATTTTGCTTATCTTCGGAAGTTTCAATTTTTACTTCTTCCTTAATGGCTTCCTGCTTTAACTTTTCAACAGTCACATCTTTTTTCTTTGCTGTCTCTTCCGTTTTTTCTTCAGGCTTCTTTACGGCAGCTTCTTTTTTGTCTTCCGCTTTATCTTTTTTAGCTACGTTTTTCTTTTCAGCTTTTTCATCAATGTAATAATCATTCTTACCAAGGAACTTGGAAGTTTTTACCGGACGTTTTGTAACGTTCGGGTTTTGCTGCTTTGTAGGCACCGCGCATGCCGCAAGTACAAGCGCTATTAATAATAAACTAACCCGCATTTTTTATCTCCTCGGCTAATTTGAACACTGACGCAACAAAATAGGTGGATCTGTTCCAATGCATAAGCGTCCTGCGTTTTTGTTCATCATCGCCTCCCCAGCCAACAGTCCTTAAGTAATTTGCTATAGATGCAAACACGTCTTTTTTGTTCGACCATATATCGGTCTTGCCGTCATTATCATAATCAACCGCATAAGCTAAAAAGCTTGATGGCATGAACTGGCATTGACCCATTGCCCCCGCCCAGGAACCGCGCATCTCAGATGCAGATATATGCCCCTGATCAATTATAAGCAGCGCAGATATTAGCTCTGATTCAAAAAATTCACGCCTGCGGCCTTCATATGCAAGCGTTGCAAGCGCGCTAACAACATTAAAGCCGCCTGTATTTTTACCATAACCTGTCTCTAGCCCCCAAAGCGCTACAATAAATTCAGGCTCAACACCATATTGTGCCGATATTTTATTCAGTAGTTCGCTGTGCTTCTCATACAGCTCACGCCCTTTAATAATGCGCGCTTCACTGATAACATTATTCATGTACTCTTCCATTGTCAGCTTTTTCTCGGGCTGCTTACGGTCCAGCGTAATGATACGCTCAATAGGCTCGGTTATTTTTATGGATTTGTTTACAGTGTTGCGGGCAATACCGTTGGCAACCGCACGTTCCTTAAAACTTGCCAGCCAGACATCAAAATCATTGTCCACAGCCTGTGTCTCAAGCGCATTTTGTTCAATATTTGCAACCTCTTGCGGCTGGTGATAACCTGCAGCACAGCTTGACAGTAGAATTGCCAGTATAAATAGTTTATACAGGTGTCTGTTTTGGCGTTTTTTCATCGCAAACAGAGTGCAATAAAAATGGACATAAAGCAAGAGATTCCGTTCCCCGTCCCGATAGATAACATACTCATCGGTAACGGTTTAGCGCCAGCATTTTGTAATTACTTAGGAAATGCGTCAGGCGGCGGAAAAGTCCTTATAATTTGTGATGAGAACACCAAAGATTTCGTAAAATTCAACGCCGAAAAAATAGTTTTCCCGTCCGATGGCAAAGCATCACTTGAAGCCGCAGGAAAAATTCCCGCAGGTTATGATCTTTACGCGGCAGTCGGCAGCGGCACAATCAACGATATAACCAAATACGCTTCCTACATCCACTGTAAACCATATATTGTCTTTGCCACCGCCGCTTCAATGAACGGTTATGCATCTGGCAACAGCTCGTTGCTAGACGGCGGATACAAGAAGTCTTTTACTGCGCAACCGCCAAAAGCAATATTCATGGATACCGGCGTTATCAGCACTGCCCCTGCGCGCCTGAAAATTTCAGGCATCGGTGATGCATATTGCCGCAAACTGACCGAGAATGATAACATCCTGGCAAATGCACTGCGCGGGGATAAATATCATTACGAACTTTTCCGCCTGATGGATAGATATGAGGATAAGATATTCTCTGATATAAGCGCATTGTGTAAAACCCTTATATTCGGGGGCGTGGCAATGTATGTTGCAGGCAGCAGTGTTCCCGCAAGCGGTGCAGAACACATGATCGCGCATTACATGGAACTTATGCACCCTGAAACTTTTTTCAGCCTGCATGGTGAGCAGATCGCCGTCTGTACCGTGGCTATGGCAAAACTGCAGGAAAATATTTTAAGGCAGAACAAATTCAGCCTGCGTGAAGTGGATAATATTTTACTGCGTGAACATTTTGCCAATTCAGGTGAAGCAGACTACTTCCTGAAAGAGACCGCTGCAAAATTCAGCACTCTTAGCATTTCACATCTTGAAGCATCAAGGTTCCACATACCTTCGGCAGAAGCTATGGAGGAAAAACTAAAAGATGCAGGCGCCCCCACAACGCCTGAACAACTTGGCTGGACACGCAGCAGCTTTGAAGAGGCAATAGAATATGCCGCATTCACGCGTAACCGCATTACATTCCTTGATCTTGCAGCATAAGTTATGCGCATAAAAAAAGGCTGCCGCGTGGCAGCCTTTTTCTGGCTTGGTCTACAAACTAACGGCTGTTATTCTTTGACTTTGAATTACTTGCATTAGTTTTGTTTGACTGCTTTGAATTGCCGTTGCCCTGTTTTCTCTTGGAACTTTTCATATTTTCTCCATTTTTTTGTTGTTGTCCCCAAAGGGATATATAGGAAATTTATTCCGTCCGGCATATTCTCTCTATTAGATAAAACAAACCCGGCCATAAAAATAATATGTCTAATGTACCCTTATAAAATTTAACCTATGCTTACAAAAAACAGAAACCTCCATACCGGAAAAGCTGTATGGGAAAGCTACACAAAACCCCGCATTCAGCCTAATGAACTTACCGCTGACCAAAAAACAGATATTATTGTGATCGGCGCTGGAATATCCGGCGCCATGGTGGCAGAAGAACTAAGCGCGGAAGGACATAAAGTTATATTGCTTGATAAACGCGGCCCCATGAAAGGCTCAACTGCCGCAAGCACTGCATTGCTCCAATACGAGATAGATGAGCCGCTTTCAAAACTGAAACGCAAAATAGGAACATCAAATGCACAGCGTGCATGGAAGCGTTCGCGCTTAGGTGTTGATAGCCTTGCCGCCAAAATACAATCTTTGGGAATAGAATGTGATTTTGCAAGAAGGAACTCTCTATATCTTTCAGGCAACATACTTGATGCGGATGAATTACTAACTGAACTTAAAGAACGCCGCAGTACTGGCCTTTACAGTGATTTCCTTACCCGCAAATATCTTAGGGAAGCATACGGTATCAACCGCAAAGCCGCACTTATATCTTTTGATAACATCTCGGTAAACCCGTGCAAATTAACTGCAGGCTTTTTGAATAAAGTGCTTGAACGCGGCGGCAAAATTTATTCACCCGTTGAAGCAACGGAAATTGAAACATCTACACGCGGGGTAAAAGTTATAACTGCCGGTGGCCCTGTAATTAGCGCAAAATATTTAATATTCGCCAGCGGTTATGAACTGCCGAAATATATAAGGTCAAATTCACATAAAATAACTTCCACATGGGCAATTGCCACTAAACCGCAAAAATCAAAACTATGGAAAGACGAATGTTTTATCTGGGAAGCTGCATCACCGTATTTATACATACGCACAACAATTGACGGACGCATAATATGCGGCGGTGAAGACGAAGATTTTTCTGACGAGGAAAAACGCGATGCAAAAATCACCGCAAAAACAAAAAAGCTGGAAGCAAAACTGGCAAAACTCTTCCCGCATATTGATGCAGGCGCAGATTATTCATGGGCAGGCAGCTTTGGTACAAGTTCAACCAGTCTGCCTTCAATCGGTAAAGTACCTGGACACGCCAACACATTCATTATGCTTGGCTTTGGTGGCAATGGCATAACTTACAGCCGCATCGGCGCAGAAATAATAAACTCAATGATCAGCGGCAGGGATGACCCCGACGCTGATCTGTTTAAACTATAGGTTAATTACTATTGTTGCGGCTGCGTATTATTCATAACCGCAGGCTCATTTAGCGCTGACCTGCCCGTATAATTATCATTCGCATAACTACCGTTTACATTTGTCCTGTAGGCAGTCTGGTCTGTTGGGTAATTATTCTGGCTGGTTTCTGTCCACGCATATATTGCATATGCAATTGCAAATATCGCAATTGCTAAAAGTGTTATCCCCACCCAGCTTGCCTGGTCAACATCGTTAGGAATGTTAAACTGCTCACGCTCATAGCTTGCATCATTCTTAGGTAATGTATCTTTGCGTAATGTGGTTGCCATAATTCCTCCGTTTATTTTTGATTGGGGAATAATAATAAAAAAAACAAGGTAAGCATTATGCACGGGTTTAGCTGCAGACTATAAAAATTCTATTAGAAATATAACTTATCAAAGTTAATTTTTACGCTTAGCACCTGTAATTACTAGTCTTACCAGTAATGTCACCGCAGCATAACAGCAAACTATAACAGGGCCCGAAGGAATATCCGTCATTACAGAAATTACAATACCTGCAAAAACAGATGTAATCCCGCACAGCCATGCATAAGTTATTTTGCGGCTTAGTTTATGCACTGCAATTGCCGGCAATATCAAGCTGGCAAACACGACATAAACACCAACTAGCTGAACCGATGAAGTTATTGCAAGAGCAAACAAGATATAGAACCAAACGCCCTTCCTTACATTATGCTTCACAAACCATGATGCTACTATCACCGCATATATTGGGGCATGCAGCAAAATATCATGCCATGTAATAAATAATATCTGCCCTGAAAGAAGATGCTCAATTTCCTCTCCGCCATGCGGGTGCTGAGCAAGGAACAGTATAGAAAGCGATGCCGCAATTACAAACACAGAGCCTATTATCGCCTCCTGCTCATCGGGCATTTTCTTTTCCACAAACCTGAAAGCGAATGCCGCCGCAAGAGCAAATAAAAGCGCGCCGGCCTGAAATATCCACGGATTTGCGTCAATAAAAATAAGATGCGCAACCACAAGGCCAAGTCCCGCAACCTGCGCAATTGCAAGGTCAATGAATATTATGCCGCGCCTTAGCACCTCAATACCCAGCGGTGCATGTGTAAGCGCAACAAGTAAGCCCGCAAACAATGCGGGCATTACTATTTCAAGCAGCTCGTTACTTGGCATATTGCTTAAGCCCTTTGATTATACCGTCATAAAGCGCGAACAGGTCTTTAGGCTCACCTTCATTACTTACAGTATACGGCAAAACAACTGCAGGTATAGCGGCTTTGTCCGCAAGCCAGTCAGATGCCTGCTCAGAATTGAATGGGGCGCGGATTATTAAGCCCGCCCTGTTCGTTTTCAAAGTCTGCAATACTTCTTCCAAATGCCCCGTAGTTGGCGGAATGCCAGGCTTTGGCTCAAGCTTCGCAACCTGTTTTATGCCAAGCCAGTCAAGCAGATATATCCATGAGTCATGGTGTGCAACTACCTGCACCCCTTTCAGGCTTTTTGCATCAGCCTCCCATGCCGCTACTTTCTGCTTCCACCTTGCTTCAAAACTTTGCCAGTTCTTTTGGTATTCCGCTTTGTTATCAGGGTCTATTTTGCCAAGCCTGCTGTTTAGCTCTGCGCCCGCTTTCAAAATATTATACGGGTTCAGGTGAATATGCGGGTTGCCTTCAGGGTGTACATCACCCTGGCTGCGGTCAAGGCTTTGCGGTTTTGCAAGCAGATTTACATAGTCGGCCACCATTAAGTTACCGACATTACCTGCAAGCGTTTGCTGAGCTGCAGCTTTTTGCATAAGCACCGGCAACCAGCCCACTTCAAGCCCTGCCCCTGTGCATATTACAAGGTCAGCTTTCCTTATAGCCGCCAGCAAACTTGGCTTGGCCCTTATGTAATGCGGGTCCTGCTTGTAAGTTGTGGCTGAAATAGCGGTAACTTTATTACCGCCGATTTCTTCTGCCAGTGACTTCCACTCAGGCTCACATGCAAAAATATTCACTTCGGCATTTGCATTGCCTGAAGCAAATAAAAATATCAGGAATAATATTTTCTTCATAAAACCCCCTAGTATTTATGCGCAGGGTGCGCACCGATTGACATTACGTACTGCAATAAGAACTGGTTATCATCCTGCCCTTTCGCAAGCTCTTCGTAATTATACTGAAGTCTTACACGGCTGAACTCACTATTTGTCCAGTCACCCATAAAGCTTACTGAGTAAGGATCATGGCCGTTTGCATCAAGCGCAGTTCCCGCCAAAGCTACCGGAATATCATCGGCGTATAACTGGCTGTAACGTGCACCTACGCGCCATTGCGGCAGGAATTTATATACACCTTGCAAATACCAGCCGCTCTGGCTGCCGTCATAACCAACATCACCCGTTGCCGCGGCAATATCTTCATACGTTCCTTTTTCATCACGCATGAAATATTCTGCCTGCAAAATAACTTCCTGGTCTTTGTTATTACCCGTCGGCGCCCATACATAACGCGCATCGGCCGCATAAAGGTTAGTATCGCCTTTGAACACGATATTATCTTCATTCGCTAAACGGTTATCGGCTTCGCCCGAAAGGATGTAAGCGCCAAGCCTCCAGCTCTGGTCGTCGCCAATATCTCCGCCAACACGCGCAAAGCCTGACCATGCGCCAAATGTTTTGCCGTCCGCGCCGCCATAAGGGAAATCATCACCACGGAATGCACCGCCGCCTATTTCAGTATAAAGCTCTGTCGGCAGGACATAGCTAAGTTCAACACCGTCATCATTATAATGGTTATTGAGGAACGCACGGTACGGCAAAGGCCTGTCGGCAAAATCATCTGAGTGGGCATGATGCTCATTCAAATAACCCAGCGTCCATAATGCGCGGCCGGCCTTAAGTGAAAGCCCGTCGGGAAGCCCCATTCCCGCAAGCGTCTGGAAGTACGCTTCCTCAAGCTCAATTTCCGTGCCGCCGCCTTCATTCACAAGTGCCGCCGTCATGCTGCCAAAAAATTTATCATCAACATTAGCAGAAACATTCACCTCTGATTCGCCGACCGAGAAACCATCGCTTGCGCGCTCGCCTTCTTCACCGATTGCAAAACCTGCAAAGTCAGCCGCGTCAGAACTGAAATTGCCGTATTTGCCGTTCAATATAACGCTGATTGCAGGGTTAAAGCTGCTATCAGCTTTTGCTTTATCAGATGCAGCGGGAGCGGCTTTGGTTTCAGCCACCTGCTGTTTTGCAGGAGCAGCTTCCAGCTTATTTATTTTCCCTTCCAGCTCGCTGATGCGGCTTTCATATTTGTTTTTGATGTTTTTAATTTCTTCCTTCAAAGCCTGAAGATCAGAATTTTCAGTTGCCGCTGCAGTAGTTGCCTGCATGGCGATACCAGCTGCAACCGCAGCTACGCACGTGATTTTACGCATAGTTTTTCCTTGTTTAAAATTAGATTGGTAATTTAGTTTTTAAGCAGGGAAATTTTGCGGCGGCGCGTGCGAAAACGGCTTTATTGCTAAAAAGGATAACTTCGGGGTACGGCTTTCAAAAACCTGTTTGGCCGTAATATAGGTAATATTATGCACAAGCTCCGGCGCTTTTGCACTACCGGCATGATCTTGCGATTGCTGGGTATAAAAGGCAATTTCGCACACATGGCCTTTATGCTCATGCTGCTTGAAACCATTCTCCGCCATATGCTGGAATGATAGCATCTGCACGGCAAAAAACACCGCAGCTAAAAATATGGCAAGTTTGTTTTTCATGGTTGGCGCTGATTATACACTAGCTGTTAAGCCCCCTCGCTCAATGAATGTAGAATAGGAAAAAGCTTATATAGCACAAAGATTAATGCTTAGATGAACCTAAAAGCCTGTCAAGCTCATGTCTGAACTCGTCAACAGTATGAACATGCTCAGCCATTTTGCCATTAAGGAAGAAGCTTGGCGTTGCACTAACACCTATCTTTCTTGCCTCTGATGCTGTTGTAAGTATCTGCTTTTCAATATCCGTATTTGCAATACATGCATCAAATGCGGCAGCATCGACACCGTGCTTGGCAACAAAAGCTTTAAGTTTAGGCGTTTCTTTTTCCTTATCTACCGCCCACTCATTCTGGTTCTCAAACAATATACTAACCAAAGAATAATAATTTGCAGGGTCCGCGCATCTTGTGATCTTGGCAGCATTAAGCGCAGGCGCATTTAACGGCAGGTCTCTGTAAACAAGCTTTGCCTTTCCGGTTTCAATATACTGCTTTTTCACTTCGGGTAATATTCCGGTATGGAATTTTGCGCAGTGCGGGCATGAAAGTGAAGCATACTCAATTATAGTTACCGGAGCATTGGCATTTCCCATAACACGGTCATTGGGCTTAATAACCAGAGCTTCTTTTGCAAGTTTATCCGTAATTTCTGACAAAGACTTACCTTGCAGAGCCAGATTGATAGATTCTTTTATTAAGTCGGCATCATTACCAAGCACCTTCTCACCGTTCACTAAATATGAAGGAGATGATCTCAGCCCTTTTGCCGTTGCTTCGGCACGGAAAGCTTCAACCACTATTTGCTTCCTTGCCTCATCCTGCACACATGCATTGAACTGCTCTTCAGTAAATATATTACCTGCGGCCATTTTCAGATCATGCAAACTTGCCTCTTTACCTATCCATTTTTCCTGATTTGCATATAGTGCATCGGCAAGCGCATAGTATTTATCTTTTCTTACACAATCCATAAGCAGCGCGGCATTTACAGATGCAGGGTTATTTATGAATGGCTTGAAAACATATTTAACCTTACCCGTATCAACGAATTCAGATTTTATCTTCGGGAAAAGTCTTTCACGTACTTCTTTGCAGTGTTTGCAGGCAAGTGAACTATATTCAACAAACTCAACCTTGGCATTTTTACTGCCTATATATGCAGATTGTTTGCTGCTGGCTACACCGCCAAGCTGATGGCCAACTACATAAGTTGTAAGCCCGCCAAGTAAAAAAGAGACTATGGCAACAACCAGAACATTAGAACAAGTTTTTTTATCTTTCATATATCCCCCGTTAAATGAAGCATTTATATATTACCCGCATTATCAGTACAGTGAATTTTTCTTGAGTTTATAAGAATAACGGCAATTATCATTATTATGGAACGTAAGAAACTGGCATATTTTAACTGCACCGGCATTAATGCCCATATCGGCTGCCTCGGCGTTACCGATTCCCACCTGCGTGACCTTCTTACGCGCGGCTATGATATCCCATATATTTTCAATACTTACGAAACACGCTTTATCCGCTCTGCCGACCGCCGCAAGTCATTTGACATTGCCGCTTCAAGCTTTGTTGCAAATGCAATTGATGAATGCGATGCAGTGGTAATAAACGGTGAAGGCACAATACATCATCACGGTGGACAGGATTTTTTAGCAATATCGGAGCTTGCACAGGTAATGGACAAACCGGTATTTTTAGTGAACTGCGTAATTGAAGAAGTTGAAAATTATGACGATGTCATGAAAAAAATGACAGACTTCACAGTACGTGAGCTGCGCAGCTCAAAATACCTGCAAAGCAAAGGAATATCACACCGCATTGTACCCGACTCGATCATTGACGCAGATTTCTCTGATAAGGCAGATACAGATTTCAGCGGCAAAATAATTTGCACTGACTGGCACCCCCAGCGCGATAAAGATACGGGCATCACAATGGCACGTTACATTGAACGCAACTCTGCCACTGAGAATATTGAATTCTTCAGTTTCCATCACTGGCGTTATATTGAGAATGAGAACTGGCGCAACACGGTTGCTAATTTTAAGAACGCAAAATGCGTTGTAACAGGCCGCCATCACGGCATGTACGCGGCAGGTCTTGCCGGTGTGCCTTTTGTTGTACTACCGTCTAATACTTACAAGATCGAAGGCACAATAGAACTTTCCGGCCTTGACCTTCCGATCACCACCAACATTCATGAGCTTGAGAGCAAGGTAAAATACGCAATTGATAACCCTAACCTGTTCAAGGATTTCCGGCATTTTTTATTAAAAGATAAACCGCTTTCAACCTTCAGTGTTCTTTCAGATAATATTCCCACACCAAAACGTAAACCTGAAGAGGTGAAGGCTGAACTGACGCGCATTAATAGCTGGATATATGCAAAAGCACTAAAGCGCGAAACAGAATTATATAAGCGTGAATGCCGCAACCGCATAAATGCAGCTGTTCCCAACACACTTGCACCTGAGCCCCCAACTGCTTAACTCAATGTTGATGAAAAAGGTGACAGAACTTACAAAAAAGCAGGATTATAAAAAAATAATCTCACTCCTGACTGAACATTTATATTATTATCCGTCTGACCATGAAGCGCTTTATCACCTTGGCATCGCACGTGCTTATGCGGGTGATCTTGAGAACGGCACCAGACTTTTCAGGCACCGCAGCTATATAGAACAGTTCCGGCCAAAAATATCTTTGCCTGCTGAAACAGAAGTTTTTCATGGCAATGCCCAATCAGGTAAAACTCTCGTCTGGTCAACACGGGGACCCGGCCTTGGTTCCGAGATATTATATCTTTCCTTCCTTGATAAAGTAGCATTCAACAACGAAGACCTGATTATAACAGTAGATCCAAGGCTTCTTACAACATTACGCCGCTCTTTCCCTGAAACCGATTTCCGCGGTTATGATGATATTTCAAATGAAGAAGCGGCACAGATAAAGTACCACACTTCTATCAGCTCGCTTTTTGCGCTGCATTTCAAATATTCCGGAAAAAATGAACTGCCCCGCAAATTCCCGTTCTTAAAGATAGATGAAAATAAAAGAGCACAATTTTGTAAAAGATATAATCCTTCAGGAAAATTACTTGCAGGCTTAAGCTGGCATACCACTAACCCTAACAATACGCACATACGCTCTTTGCCTGATGAAGCTGTTCTTCTGCTTACCCAGAAAAGCGGTATTAAATTTTACTCGCTGCAGCATGGGGCGGAAGATATGGCGATCAGAAATAATCACAACATTAATTTCGATGCAGAGGTAGATCCTGTAACCGATATTGAAGCACTGATACACCAGATCAGCGCCATGGATGTTGTGATCACGATTGATAACTCGGTTGCTTATATTGCAGGCGCGCTGGGCATACCCACTTTCTTACTTGTGCCCGATGACTTTGGCTGGACATGGAAACTACATAAACAGCACAACTATTTTTTCCCCTGCATACGTATGCTTGAAAAAGCTAAGGATGAAAGCTGGGAAAGCGTTATAAAACGTCTGCTTCCATTACTTAATAAATCTGATATTGCCAAAAAAGGTGATATTGAACAACCTTCTAAAGCTAATAAAACTAAGCTTGAAAAAGCCGGCTAAAAGTCTTTTCCCAATCAATGGGATTTACAGGCCGCAAATAATATAAGACTGAATTCTAACAGAAAAAGATGGGGCGAATGACGGGGAAACGCACAAACCCAGTAACTAACTGTATAATCTAAGCTACCAGATTAAACATTTTTAGACTGTACCACCAATCCGTACCACCTGCAATACTCAAAAACGATATTTTCTACCGTGCATAAATAATTTCACCTATTTTGCATCTCAACAGACTAAATTCTTAAAAACAAAATCCCCAAAATGGGGAACGAACCCGCACAAAAACTAAAAATCTTTGATAAAACAGTCCAAAATTTCGTATCAAACATTTTTATACAAATCAGCAATATCATGGAAAAGTGCTGGAAGAAAAATTGCCTGATAATTGAGCAACAACTTGCAAACATTTGCAATACTAGGCGTGATTTTCGGGGGCAAATAAATATGCAGCATATATTGCAACCATTGATATGCTTAGGTTACAGAGGAACAAACAGCATAATACAACTATATAAAATGTTTGATACAAAACACCCATAGAAATATCTCCAAAAAGCTACTCTCTGCGTTATTTCCAGCATTTTTGCAATTTCATTATTTCTAAAAAATCCCCGAAAACGGCAAAAAAAGATTGATACGCCACCTACCTTGTAAGAGCTAAAAAATTGGGAGAAATTTTT
>CAYVII010000007.1:0-23620 GCA_964451475.1 uncultured Rickettsiales bacterium | reverse complement strand
AATAAGTGGTGAACATGGCTTGGCCGCAACGGCCGAGTTACGCTATAACGGCTTTGAACCAATATTTGACCTGAATACAACCCCTTACATCTTTTATGATATTGGCAGAGTATGGAATGATGATACTGCACAGATCAGCCGGGAATCTGGCTCATCTGCCGGTTTTGGTACAAGGATAAGTTCAGATGAAGGAATTTCTGCCAATATTGGTCTTGCATTCCCTATAACCCGTTCAATTAACTCACCTATATATGGCCAAAGCAAAGAAGGCCCAAGAATTTTATTGCAGGTAGGTAAGTCATTCTAACCTTAGAAAATTAAGTAATTATTAACCCCTAAAAAGGTATAATTTAAATATAATTTTAAAGGTAATTTTGGTGCTCAGAAGCAGGTTCCTATCACTGATCAGCATAATGGTATTAATAATAAATACCATGCCTTTATCTGCACTTGCCAACCCGCAAGGCGGAAATGTAGCGGCCGGTCAGGCAACCATAACCGAAACTGGCTCAAAACTTGATATCCACCAGCATACTGACAGGGTTGTTATTGACTGGCGCAGTTTTGATATAGCGCCAGACGAACACACCCAGTTCCACCAGCCATCAAACAGTTCAATTGCACTCAACAGGGTCAACAGCAATTCGGCCAGTAACATATACGGCAAGCTTACCGCTAACGGTAACGTAGTAATAATCAACCAAAACGGTGTTCTTTTTGGCGGTGGTGCACAGGTTGATGTCAATGGCCTTGTGGCCAGCACGGCAGATACTGATAACGCCAGTTTCATGACAGAAAGCAGGATTAATCTTAATAAACCTGGTAACCCAACTGCCGTAATAAAAAATGAAGGCATAATAACGGCTAAGCAGGCTGGTCTTGTAGGTTTTGTAGCACCTAATGTTGCTAACTCCGGAGTTATCGTGGCCAATCTTGGCCGCGTGCAGCTTGCTTCTGGTGATACTGCCATGCTGGATATGTATGGTGACGGGCTGATGCATGTTGCAGTTTCTGATGATGTAAAAGCACAGTTTGTTTCCAACACGGGTACTATTGAAGCGAACGGCGGCAAAATAGCTTTAACTGCAGCAGCCGGCAAAAATATTGTCAACAGTATCATTACATCTAAAGGCAGCCTGAAAGCGCAAAGCGTTGGGGTCAGGAATGGTGAAATAATAATTTCTGCGAACGGAAAAAAAACAGGAAGCGCCAAAGTTGTGGTTGACGGCAAAATTGATGTAAGCGGTTTGAACGGTAATGAACAAGGCGGCAAAGTTACTATTACCGCTGATGACATTGAGCTAAAAAGCAATACGCACATTAATGCCAGCGGTAATGCCGGCGGCGGTGAACTATTAGTTGGAGGTGATGCGCACGGCAAAGGCACAACTCAAACCGCCCTGACTAACAAAGTAAATAATGGCGCAAAACTTGAAGCTAATTCAAAAATATCTGGCAATGGCGGCAAAGTTATCGTCTGGGCAGATAAAACTACGCATTATGATGGTTTAATTGAAGCAAAAGCAGAAGGACAGACAGGCAAAGGCGGCTTTGTTGAAACATCGGGCAAAGAAACTTTAGTTATAGGCCATAACGCAAAAGTACTTGCATCGGCTTTGAACGGCGAATTCGGCGAATGGCTGCTTGACCCTTACGATATAACAATTGGCGCAAGCGACGATGGCAATAGCGGAACAAATGGCTCTGATCCTACTGCTACAAGCACGATCTCACACACAACAATAGAGGACGCACTAAATAACGGCACATCAGTTACAATAACAACAGGCTCAACTGGTTCTGCGGGTAATGACACCGGCAATATAACCGTAAGCAGTGCGATAAACACAAATATTGCAACAGGCACGCCTACACTAACCCTTTCAGCTTTCCGCAGTATACTTGTTAATGCGGGGATCACGGCAGATTCCGGCGGCAATGCGCTTAACATTATTCTTAACTCAGATAATGGTGGTAACCAAAACGGTTATATTAAAGTTTCTGCGGGCATAGACAGCAATAACGGCAGCATTACTATGGGCGGCGGCAACAGCGGAATAACAGCTGGCAGCGGTTTTGCATGGGGTAATACAGATCAGGGCAGCGGTATATTTATAGATAACGCCACAGTAAATGCAGGCAATGGAATACTTATAGCGAATGGCCATGCATGGAATGATCCGGCTTCAAGCTCAACTGCCGGTGTGTTAGTAAGCGGTACTTCAGCTAAACTGCAAACAACGGGTGGCAATATTTATGTTTACGGTACAGGCGGCAACGGCAGTGCAAGCAATTATGGCGTAGCAACCAATACAAGCGGTGTAATAACTTCAACTGATGGTGATATTTATGTTGAAGGCCGCGCAGGTAGCTCATCGGGAAACAGTAGCCACGGTGTTTATGTAAACACTACCGCAGCAGGCATAAAAGCAACCGGCACTGGCGATGTAATGGTGAAAGGTTATGCCGGAAAATCACGCGCTGCCAGCAGCGCAGTACATTTACTAAGCGGGCAAATAACTGTTGTAAGCGGTACTCTTGATGTTGAAGGATATGGTGATGTGGCCGGGAATGCATCAATAAACACAGGTAGTAATGGTATTTACTTAAGCGGTGCCACAATTGCTTCAACGGGTGTCAAGAACAGCACATGCGGAGCTACCTGCGGTAAAGTTACCGTTACAGGCTCTGGCCCGGACGCATACAGTAATAACTACGGTGTTTATCTTGCAGGCAATAACAGCGTTATCTCAACCGTTGATGCCGATCTTGAAGTATTAGGTACAAGCGGAAACGTAGTCGCGGGTGATAATGCCGGCGTAAGGTTCAACGCAGGCAGCGCGGCCATAAGAAGCACAGGCACGGGTAATGTAAAGGTTGAAGGAACTGGCGGTAACGGCACTATCAACAACTATGGTATCAACCTGACACGTGGTTCAATATCTTCTGCCAGCGGTACGCTAACTATTATAGGCACGGCCGGCAACGGCTCATCAACAGGCAATTACGGTATATTACTAAGTAACATGACCGCATTCATACGAAGCACAGGTGGTGCAATAGATATTACGGCAACCGGCAAGAACGGCGCGGCTGATATCCATAATGATAATACAGCCGCTACACTTGGTGGCGCAAGCTCGGGCGATATGACAATTAACGCAGATACAATGAACTGGGGTTCAATTGTGCTTAATATGCCGGGCAAATTATCATTAAAGACCCGCACTAGCGGCGCTGATCTTATATTACCAGCCATATCAACCGGCGTTAATAGCTTTTATGCACAAACAACCGGAGGCGGTGACATAACCCTTACAGGCAATATAACAACAAGCGGTAGCGGCAACTCAATTGTACTAAACTCAAGCGGCAATTTTTTAAATAACAGTAACTTTACTCTTTCACCCGGCACTGGCCGCTGGGTAATATATTCAACCGATGCTGATGACGACGTTGCAGGCGGTCTAAGCGCAGATCAGACAATTGAAGGCAGGACACATGGTAATCTTGCGCCAGCCGCAATCACAACGCCAAATTATAATGGCAGCCAGAACACATGGGTTTACAGTTCAGGTGGTGCAATAATCCGCTTAACGGCCGATGCAGTAACCCGCATCTACGGTAATGCCAACCCCACTTTTACCTACAGTTTCTGGTGCTCAAGCGGTTGTGCACAAGCAGATGCAATAACAGGCAACCCTATATTAAGTACACTGGCAACACAGGCCAGCGGCATAGGTGACTATGCAATCAGCATATCGCAGGGAGCGCTTAGTCTGCAAGCCGCTTTCGCCGCTTATACTTTAGAATTTGTGGATAATATAATGACAATTGATCCCCGCGTAATAACTGCATCTTTGCAAGGTGTGGTAAGTAAAATATATGACCGTTCGACAACTGCAACACTTACAGGTGCAAATTACCTGCTGGATGATATTTACAACAATGACGATGTAGTTTTGAATAACCCGTCATCTGGCACGTATGATAACCGTAATGTAGGTACAGGAAAAACCGTTAGCGTGACAGGACTTAGCCTTTCAGGAACCAAGGCTTCTAACTATGTGCTGGACTCAACTTCCATCAGCGGCGCAGTTGGTACTGTCACTGCAAAAGAACTTACCATAAGCGGGATTACGGCTGATAATAAAACCTATGACCGCTCAACAACCGCAACACTTACAGGCGGCTCACTTTCAGGCATCGAAATTGGTGATACAGTTACGCTTGGCAGCAGTTATACAGCTAATTTCAACAATATGAACGCAGGCAATAACAAAGCTGTTACTGTTTCAGGTTATAATATAAGCGGAACAGATCATGCTAATTATACGATCGTACAACCTGTTGGCCTTACTGCCAATATAGCGCAAAAAAACCTTGCGATTGAAGCGGCAGCAAAGAACGTGATATATGGTAATAACACTGCTCTTACATATTCGCAGACCGGCCTTATTTCAGGCGATAACATAACCGGCAGCCTGGCACGCGCAGTTGGCAATGATGTTGGAGTATATGCCATCAATCAGGGAACTCTGAGCGCTGGTAGCAATTACAATATATCTTACACAGGTGCAAACTACACCATAACTCCCGCAAGCCTTACTGTTACCGCCAATAACTTAAGCAAGATATTGGATGCTGCCGATCCTGCCCTTACATATAGCGTAAGCGGTTATGCAAATGGCGATACCAGCGCAAACTTCACCGGAACACTGCAGCGTGCAAGCGGAGAAACATTAGGGAATTACATAATATCAAGGAACACACTTGATGTTGGAGGAAATTATATAATAGGTACGTTCAACAACGGCATATTCACAATAATGAAGGCCGGCTCAACAGATGTCACCCTTCCTGCCAGCGTTGAATACGCATCTCAGATACCGCTACCTGATATATCGTACCAAACAGACACTATAACCGCACCTGGCAATACTGTCATTATCCAGCCACTGGAATTCAAAACAAACGATAAAACCGAAAATAGCAAAGAGGAGTCTCGTGAAACAGACGAAGCAGAATATGCGCAAACTCAAAATAAATCAGACGATGATGATCTACCTTTAATCACATTCCACCCTTCCCTAACCAAATATCTCAACACAAGTCAGTAAAATACGTAATATAATATACGGCCGACTTAAGACATTCTCTTTTTTAAAATCTTAGGGCCAATATTGCTCTATAATTCTGCATATTATTTACACTATCAGCCGCTTACCTGTGACATCGCGCATTGGGTATCATATCTCATGCCGTGATTTATCTGGGATATTTTGCTAAGGCTGCCGGAAATGGATGTCTGGAAAATGCTGAGGTCATTGATCAGTTCATTAAGGTCACCATTTGAACCGCTAAGGCGCGCAGCATCAACTTTGCCCATCACACGGATTACCTCAAGGCTTGATGCAAGCATTTTCATGCGGTGGCAATTATTCTGGAACCGTTCAATTTGCCTTGTTATACTTGCAAGCCCTATTGCCGCCTTTTGCTCATAAGCTTGCTGCTGCCGCTGCAGATATTGCATTTCCTGCACTTTATTCACATACTCAGATGTGCCTTCCTGCTTGAAACACTCAATTACTTCGCGCTGTATGCGTGCCGTGCTGGCAAGGAATTGGCCTTCATGAATTTTTCTAAAAACTTCTTCGGCACCGGCGTTGAAATCATTTATTTCATTTTTAATTTCAGTTGAAACTATATTATAGTTACCGGAAATAACTCCGATCGTTCGTCCATTGGCACCTAATTGGGCTGATTGTATTTGCAAATTAAGCGGCACGTATTTGCTTTCCTCATATGAAGAAAAAATATTTGAGGTTTCCGCAAGCATGGTTTGCGCTGACTGCATCAAATGCTCAAAACTGCCCAGCAGCCTGTCTTTACTTTTACCAAGCGCGATATCCCGTGCAAGCATTTCCTTGTTTACGGCAACTGACATAAATTCCTGGTAGCTTTTAAAGCCAAGTGTTTTTAGTCTTTCAAGCAGTAGCTCAGAGCTTTCTTTAGGAGTAAGTTTAGAGTTTATTTCCTGTTGGATAAGATTTCTATATTCATTTTCCACAATAGGAAAAATATCACTGCTGGGTTTTATCCGCACTGAAAGGAAACCGCCCTCAATTGGCGTGGCAATTGCAAATACCCAGTAATGCCTACCGTCTTTAGCGCGGTTTTTAACGTAAGCACCAATAGGCTCACCGCGTTTTAAAAATTCCCAGAATAAATAAAACACGCCTTTTGGCATATCAGGGTGGCGGATCAGGTTATGCGGCCTTTTAATAATCTCCTCCCAGTCATAAAGGCTTATACGCTGGAAAACCTCGTTGCCGGAAATAATTATCCCCCGGCTATCAGTGCGGGAGAAAAACAACTCTTCAAACGAAAACGGCACTTCTTGCTCAGACATATCATTACCTTTTTTATGATTTATCTGCAATTGCCATGCCAACATCTTAACAAATATAATCAATAGGTTAATAAACAAAATTAGTACGATTTCCAAATTTTGTTCTCATTAATAGAAACATTGTGAAAGATTTAACAGAATAGCTATGTTTGCGATTGCTCTTCCGAAGGTAACTATGCACCACGTAGCAGTGGCGAAAAATCCCAACTGGTCTTTTCAGTTGCTGCAACAACTGCCGGCTCACCTTTAATAATAACTTTTCCATCCTGTTTAAGGCAAGTTGCCTCAAAAACAATCACCTTACTTTTTTCATCTTTGCCTATTGCTTTTACATTAGCTGTAACGACATCACCAGCCAAGACAGGATGCAGAAACTTTAATGTCTGGCTTAAATATATTGTTCCGGGGCCAGGTAATTACGTGCCAAGCAGCACAGAAAACATTGAGCCAGTACACATCCCATGCCCTACAGTATGGTGAAAAATATCATATTTTCAAATTCTTCATCCAGATGCACCAGATTAAAATCACCGCTTATAAATGCAAATAGCTTTATGTCTTGCTTTGTAAGTATTCTTGTATGCTAGGCATAACGCCAATCTTGATCTCATTAAAAGTTTTATTAGTTAACTTCATAAGTTAAAGGCTGCGCAATTTCAAAGGGAATAAGCTGTTCAAACTTATTCTGTTTTACAAGCTCTAAATACACATAAAAATTAAAAACAATAATTACAACAGCAATTAAAATCAGGATAAATCCAAAAATCCTTATGCTGAAAGCGTGCAGCCGGGCGTAATTATGGCTTTTGCCGGCATGAAAAATAACGAAACCCGTGGCAAGCATTAAAAGCCCAAGCATAATAGTCATTTGCATTACAAATATCATCCCTTAGCCCTATACTTTTTACTTTATAATTTAAATAAATCATAAACTATGAGGGGTTGGTTTGACCCTGATCAAATGGTAATATCTTATTAATTTAATTATTTAAGCGTTTGTTAATAAATGCGGAATAGCATTATTGCTATGTTACAGAAAATATTAATAGCAGAAGATGACCCTACTCAGCGCCGAATGCTTAAAAAGCTGCTGGAAAAAGAATTGCCGGTTGAAATTGTGGAAGCCGCCGATGGCAGTGAGGCGCTAAAGCAATTAAATAACATAACGGGCAGCCGAATAAATCTGGCGCTTATTGATTTGCAAATGCCCGTATTGACCGGAATGGAAGTCATAAGGCAGGCAAACAGGCCAAATAACAAAATTCCTTTTATAGTTATTACCAGCAGTGAAGATGTTTCTGATGCAGTAGAAGCAATGCAGCACGGTGCGGTGGATTTTATTACAAAACCGGCACAGGCCGAAAGACTTATTACCTCAGTCAAAAATGCACTGGCAATAAAAGATCTGCAGGATGAAGTGATTCGCCTGCAATCAAATGCTCATTATGGTTTTGATGATATCGTACAGGTTACACCAAGCCTTAAAAATATAATCTCGCTAGGTAAGAAAGCGGCTGGTTCAGATATTCCTGTGCTTATAACCGGCGAAAGCGGCGTAGGTAAAGAAGTTTTTGCACATGCGATACATCAGGAAAGCCGCCGTAAAAACAAACCATTCATATCCGTAAATTGCGGCGCATTGCCGGACAATCTTGTGGAATCAACATTATTTGGCCATGAAAAAGGCTCATTTACTGGTGCTACCAATAAATCAATCGGTAAATGCCGTGAAGCTGACGGCGGTGTTTTATTCCTTGATGAAGTTGGCGAGCTTAAGCTGGAAGCACAGGTAAAACTCCTCCGCATGCTACAACAAGGTGAAATTGAACCGGTTGGCAGCGGCAAACCGGTCAAGGTTGATGTACGCATAATTTCTGCAACCAACCGCTCATTAGAACAGCTGGTGGCGCAAGGGAAGTTCCGCGAGGATTTATACTACCGCCTGCACGGCCTGCCACTACATATACCGCCGCTACGCGAGCGAAGGAATGACATTCCTACCCTTTCAAATTATTTGCTGCGTAATATCGGCATTAAGGAACACAGGCAGAATCTGCAATTTTCATCCGATGCTGCTCACTGGCTTAAAAATGCTGCATGGGCAGGGAATGTGCGTGAGATGCAATATGTAATTTCACGCGCTGTACTGCTTTCTGATAATGATATTATTGAAACATCAGTGCTTAGCAACTGGGCAAATACGAAAGGCAGTAATACGGTAACAACCGTAAATACATCTACTAACGTTATTGAAATTGAGGAAGCGAACGGCCAGCTGAAATCACTGGAACAGATTGAGCAGGAAGTTATTGAAGCAGCGCTGAATAAATATAGCGGCCATGTTGGCAAAGCCGCAGCGGCACTGGGCATTGGACAATCTACTCTTTATAAGCGGATGAAAAAATCACCCATGCTAGCCCAATACCTTGCTAATGATGCGCATTAATTTTTCCGGGTTGAACGGCTTTACGATCCAGCCGGTAGCCCCGCGCTCTTTTGCAGCAATACGGAGCGATTCACTCCCTTCGGTTGAAAGCAGCAATATCGGCGTGAACTTATATTTAGTAAGCCCGCGAATTGCCGAGGTAAAATCCAGCCCGTTCATTACCGGCATGTTGTAATCGGTAATTATCAGATCAACATCTTCCTTTTCAAGCACATCCAATCCTTCTTTGCCGTCGGCCGCTTCTAGGCATTTATAATTGCTGGCTGCCAGTGTGTGCGAAACCATCTTTCGCATCACGGATGAATCATCCACGCATAATATTGTAGTCATAAGCTTCTCCCTGAACCTGGTTGATAAAGATGCGTACCCGCTCAAGTTCGGCGCGGATCGCATGTAAACGCATTTCCTTTTCATTTTCCTCTTCTGCATAAGCAAGTTCGGCATCATGGCACTGGAAATATAGATTTTTGGCGCCTAAATTACCTGAAGCGCCTTTAAGTAAATGAGCGGCTTTTTTCCACTCTTCATGGAAATCATCACTTTTGGAATATTCAAGCGTAGCAATTGTTGCATCAGCGCGTTCAAGGAACAGAGAAAATAATATTTTTTCTTCGCTCTTGTCACCATCTGTAAAATTACGTAAGTGCCCAAGGTCAATTGGGTCAGCAGATATATTTACAACTGCAGGAGCTTGCGGTTTTGCGTCACTAACATTAAGCCAGCGGCCTAATGTGCGCGTTAAGGTATGAAGGTCTACGGGCTTACTGATGTAATCATCCATGCCGGTTTTAATGCATTTTTCGCGGTCACCCACCATTGCATTTGCGGTCATGGCGATTATTGGAAGGTGGGTACCGGTAATTTCCTCGGCCTTCCTTATATTGCGGGTGGCTTCATATCCATCAACTTCAGGCATTTGGCAATCCATCAGCACAAGTGCATAATCATGTTTCGCAATCGCTTCCAGCGCCTGCCTGCCGTTTTCTGCCTTATCAATATTCCTGATTCCCAGCTTTTTAAGCAGCTTTACCAATAACATCTGGTTTATGGGGTGGTCTTCCACCATTAAAATATTCGCGTTTTCCGCAGGTAAAACTTCAAATTTTTCGTTTAACTTTTCACTCTTTATAAGCTCTGCTTCAACGAGTGGAATTGAAAACCAAAAAGTTGAACCATAACCGACTTCACTCTTTACGCCGATCTCACCACCCATCATTTCCACAAGCTGGCGGCAAATCGCAAGCCCTAAACCAGTACCGCCATATTTTCGGGTGGTTGATGTATCTGCCTGGGTAAATTTATTAAATATATGGCGATGATATTCATGCGGAATACCAATTCCTGTATCAGTAACCTCAAACAGCAAGCCGGCACTATTAAGGTTAACTGCAAGCTTTACACCACCCTTAGCGGTAAATTTAATAGCGTTACTAACTAGATTCAGCATTATTTGCTGTAGCCGCGCAGGGTCACCCATGCATCCTTCGGGCACATCAGAAGCTATATTAACTTCCAAACTCAGTTTTTTTTCCTGTGCTAAAGGCTGCATCAAATCATAAACATGGTTAGCGCAGTCACAAATTGAGAAGGGAATATTTTCAAGCGTAAGTTCACCCGCTTCAATCTTGGAAAAGTCCAATATATCATTTAATATTGTAAGAAGCGAAGCAGCGGAACTTGTGAGTGCAGTGATGCATTCAGCCTGTTCATCGCTTAAATTCATGTCTTTTAAAAGCTCTGCAAGGCCAATTATGCCATTCATCGGCGTCCTGAGCTCATGACTCATATTTGCAAGGAATTCTGACTTGGCGCGCGTAGCCGACTCCGCAGCTTCTTTCGCATGTAAAAGTGATCTGCGGGATTTATCACGCTCTATCACCCGGCCAAGCTGGCAGCCTATATTATGGATTATGTCAAGATCATCATCCGTATAATTCCATTCGTCAATATTGAAAAATTCCATTACCGCCACAATTTCAGCCCCACTATAGATCGGGAAAATATAAACGGCATTAATGCCAGATTCTGCCGCAGCGTTTTTCCTTATGAAGCCAACACATTCTTCTATACTATTAACAAGCTGCGGCTTTCCTAAAGCGTAGGCCTTACCAACAGTACCTGTGCCGGAAGCAAAAACTGTTGAAAAGCTTGCCTCTTGTAGCGCATTAAGTTCAGCCCCAACCCATATACCGGTGCTTTTTATATATTCATTATTTTTTTCATGCTCAACCTTGTAGCAATGTGCAGCAGTGAACCAGAAATTCCCGCAAATAGTATCTAATATGGTAGTGATCGCCTCTTCGGAATTCTCAGCGCTATTGGCGGTAGTCGCAGTTTCCTGAAGCAGCACAACACGTTCTGTTTGCTTATGTGCTTTGGCTTCTGCGTTTTTGAGGCTTGTCACATCACGGACAGCCATTACGAATAGATCCTTGCCACCTTTATCTATTTTACTTAAATTTATTTCAGCGTTAAAAACTGTGCCGTCACTGCGGAGCGCCAAAGTCTCAAGCGGCTGGCTTTCGCTGGCTGCAAGCCATCCTTCAATCTCAAGACGTAAGTTTACAGGAAACAGTTCGGCAACTTTCTTTTCTTCAATACTTTCCGCGTCATAGCCAAACATTTTTTCTGCGGGCGGGCTGGCACTTTCAATACTTCCATCGCTGCCAAAAGTAATAATGCCGTCAACAATACTGTATAATATAGCGCGGGTTCGCATTTCACTGTTCAGGAATTCAATCCCCTGCTTTTCGGTGGCTTCCTGCATTACCTTACGCTCAGTAATATCCTTTTCAATGATCATGAAATAGCAGCATCTTCCATCTTCATCCAGAACCGGGCTGATGCTTGACTCCACCCAATATTCATGTTTCTGCTTTGTATAATTTAGCAGTTCTTCTACAGAAGATTTTTTATTCTTCTGCGCTTTTTTTATGCGTTCAAGAGCTTCTGCCTCTGTTTTAGGGCCATATAAAATTTTGGTTGGCTTGCCAACTGCATCTTCTGTTTTATAACCTGTTAGGCGGGTAAAGGCATGGTTTACATAAACTATCTTCGGCTCTGGCCCTGCATCTGTTATGATCAGGGAGTCATTGGTATAATTTGGTACCTGCCTGAGTAACTCTTCTAGTTCCATGGCGCGCCTTCACTGCGTTTACTCAGCTCACATTTATGCACACATGATTTGAGTTTAGATGAATTGAACGGCTTAACTAGAAACTCTTGGGCGTTTCCATGCCAGGATCTGGCAATATTTGTGTATGTTCCGCTAGATGAAATCATAACTACATACGCTTTTGGGTCATGTCTGGTAATAACATCCAGCATGTCCAGGCCATTAAAATCCTTGTCATCAAGGTTGATATCCAGAAAAACTATATCCGGAAGTAGAAAAAGATAATCATTTAAACCTTCTTTGAGGTTAGTGCATGTGCGCACATAATATTTATCCGAAAATACATTCTTTATAAGCTGGCATGTAACAGGGTCATCATCAATAACCATTATATGGAGCGGCTCACGGGCTTTTCTTAAGTTATCGTTGTTACTTTCAAACAATATTAGTTTCTCAATGTCTGCCATATCATACTCCTGCATGTAATTCTTTTTGGCGCCTTAAACTTTCACATGTGCGCAAGTAATGAATTAACTTTTCACGCACAAAAGGTTTTGCCACAAAGCCCTGCGCGCCTTTTTCAAGCGCGATCAGGATATTTTCTTTCATGCTGTTGGCACTTAGCATTACTATGAATGCTGCCTTGTCCAGGCTTAGGAATTTATTTAAAAGCTGATGCCCGTTTACATCCGGCAATTCAATATCCAGAAACACTGCATCGGGCGCATTCAGTTCATAGGCTTTTTGTGCAGCAAGGCCGCTTCCGGCTTCTATGATATCATAATCCTGCTTTAAAACGCCGCTTATCAGCCTGCGTGTGAAGGGGTCGTCTTCCACCAACATAACAACAAGACGCTGCCTATGATTGCGCTTTTTAAGCGCGGCGGCAAATAAATTTCTATCAATTTCCGGAAGCATTTTATTTTCAAGCGGTTTTACTATTTCCACCGCTCTAGTTTCGGGGTTGGTTACAACCAGCTTGCTGCTGCATAATTTGTAAAAGCTTTCCCAGTGCTTGCTAAGGTCGAAAACAGTATATTGCTCATCCTTATGATATGCAGAATCGCTACCTAAATTCAAATCTGCAAAATGTCCGCCGATACGGTTTAAAATTGGTGTGGTCTGACCCTGGAATAAAATAAATAAATCACCGTCACTGCATAAATATATATATCCCTCATCTCCGCCAAGGAGTGATTTAATTATGCCTGTAATGATTCCGGTTTTCACCTGCTGATCCATACCAGCCGCGCTATAAGATTTTACGTATATACAACGCCAACTATCATGGTTCTTAGCTATTAAATTCACTCTTTCTGTTAAGAGCAGTTCTGCATTGCGGCTAAGAAGTTTCATAACATCCCCTCTAATATAAGTTACTTTGCAACCACCATGCCAAGAAAATGTACTTATATAACAATGCATTAAGCTGAATTAAAAAAAGTTTTTTTTCCTGTGCTAAAGGCTGCATCAAATCATAAACATGGTTAGCGCAGTCACAAATTGAGAAGGGAATATTTTCAAGCGTAAGTTCACCCGCTTCAATCTTGGAAAAGTCCAATATATCATTTAATATTGTAAGAAGCGAAGCAGCGGAACTTGTGAGTGCAGTGATGCATTCAGCCTGTTCATCGCTTAAATTCATGTCTTTTAAAAGCTCTGCAAGGCCAATTATGCCATTCATCGGCGTCCTGAGCTCATGACTCATATTTGCAAGGAATTCTGACTTGGCGCGCGTAGCCGACTCCGCAGCTTCTTTCGCATGTAAAAGTGATCTGCGGGATTTATCACGCTCTATCACCCGGCCAAGCTGGCAGCCTATATTATGGATTATGTCAAGATCATCATCCGTATAATTCCATTCGTCAATATTGAAAAATTCCATTACCGCCACAATTTCAGCCCCACTATAGATCGGGAAAATATAAACGGCATTAATGCCAGATTCTGCCGCAGCGTTTTTCCTTATGAAGCCAACACATTCTTCTATACTATTAACAAGCTGCGGCTTTCCTAAAGCGTAGGCCTTACCAACAGTACCTGTGCCGGAAGCAAAAACTGTTGAAAAGCTTGCCTCTTGTAGCGCATTAAGTTCAGCCCCAACCCATATACCGGTGCTTTTTATATATTCATTATTTTTTTCATGCTCAACCTTGTAGCAATGTGCAGCAGTGAACCAGAAATTCCCGCAAATAGTATCTAATATGGTAGTGATCGCCTCTTCGGAATTCTCAGCGCTATTGGCGGTAGTCGCAGTTTCCTGAAGCAGCACAACACGTTCTGTTTGCTTATGTGCTTTGGCTTCTGCGTTTTTGAGGCTTGTCACATCACGGACAGCCATTACGAATAGATCCTTGCCACCTTTATCTATTTTACTTAAATTTATTTCAGCGTTAAAAACTGTGCCGTCACTGCGGAGCGCCAAAGTCTCAAGCGGCTGGCTTTCGCTGGCTGCAAGCCATCCTTCAATCTCAAGACGTAAGTTTACAGGAAACAGTTCGGCAACTTTCTTTTCTTCAATACTTTCCGCGTCATAGCCAAACATTTTTTCTGCGGGCGGGCTGGCACTTTCAATACTTCCATCGCTGCCAAAAGTAATAATGCCGTCAACAATACTGTATAATATAGCGCGGGTTCGCATTTCACTGTTCAGGAATTCAATCCCCTGCTTTTCGGTGGCTTCCTGCATTACCTTACGCTCAGTAATATCCTTTTCAATGATCATGAAATAGCAGCATCTTCCATCTTCATCCAGAACCGGGCTGATGCTTGACTCCACCCAATATTCATGTTTCTGCTTTGTATAATTTAGCAGTTCTTCTACAGAAGATTTTTTATTCTTCTGCGCTTTTTTTATGCGTTCAAGAGCTTCTGCCTCTGTTTTAGGGCCATATAAAATTTTGGTTGGCTTGCCAACTGCATCTTCTGTTTTATAACCTGTTAGGCGGGTAAAGGCATGGTTTACATAAACTATCTTCGGCTCTGGCCCTGCATCTGTTATGATCAGGGAGTCATTGGTATAATTTGGTACCTGCCTGAGTAACTCTTCTAGTTCCATGGCGCGCCTTCACTGCGTTTACTCAGCTCACATTTATGCACACATGATTTGAGTTTAGATGAATTGAACGGCTTAACTAGAAACTCTTGGGCGTTTCCATGCCAGGATCTGGCAATATTTGTGTATGTTCCGCTAGATGAAATCATAACTACATACGCTTTTGGGTCATGTCTGGTAATAACATCCAGCATGTCCAGGCCATTAAAATCCTTGTCATCAAGGTTGATATCCAGAAAAACTATATCCGGAAGTAGAAAAAGATAATCATTTAAACCTTCTTTGAGGTTAGTGCATGTGCGCACATAATATTTATCCGAAAATACATTCTTTATAAGCTGGCATGTAACAGGGTCATCATCAATAACCATTATATGGAGCGGCTCACGGGCTTTTCTTAAGTTATCGTTGTTACTTTCAAACAATATTAGTTTCTCAATGTCTGCCATATCATACTCCTGCATGTAATTCTTTTTGGCGCCTTAAACTTTCACATGTGCGCAAGTAATGAATTAACTTTTCACGCACAAAAGGTTTTGCCACAAAGCCCTGCGCGCCTTTTTCAAGCGCGATCAGGATATTTTCTTTCATGCTGTTGGCACTTAGCATTACTATGAATGCTGCCTTGTCCAGGCTTAGGAATTTATTTAAAAGCTGATGCCCGTTTACATCCGGCAATTCAATATCCAGAAACACTGCATCGGGCGCATTCAGTTCATAGGCTTTTTGTGCAGCAAGGCCGCTTCCGGCTTCTATGATATCATAATCCTGCTTTAAAACGCCGCTTATCAGCCTGCGTGTGAAGGGGTCGTCTTCCACCAACATAACAACAAGACGCTGCCTATGATTGCGCTTTTTAAGCGCGGCGGCAAATAAATTTCTATCAATTTCCGGAAGCATTTTATTTTCAAGCGGTTTTACTATTTCCACCGCTCTAGTTTCGGGGTTGGTTACAACCAGCTTGCTGCTGCATAATTTGTAAAAGCTTTCCCAGTGCTTGCTAAGGTCGAAAACAGTATATTGCTCATCCTTATGATATGCAGAATCGCTACCTAAATTCAAATCTGCAAAATGTCCGCCGATACGGTTTAAAATTGGTGTGGTCTGACCCTGGAATAAAATAAATAAATCACCGTCACTGCATAAATATATATATCCCTCATCTCCGCCAAGGAGTGATTTAATTATGCCTGTAATGATTCCGGTTTTCACCTGCTGATCCATACCAGCCGCGCTATAAGATTTTACGTATATACAACGCCAACTATCATGGTTCTTAGCTATTAAATTCACTCTTTCTGTTAAGAGCAGTTCTGCATTGCGGCTAAGAAGTTTCATAACATCCCCTCTAATATAAGTTACTTTGCAACCACCATGCCAAGAAAATGTACTTATATAACAATGCATTAAGCTGAATTAAAAAAGGTTTTTTTCCTTAAAATTCTATTAAGGAGAAATTATTTGATAAGTGGAATTCCAGAAATGCTTATTTACAGAATATTAATTACTTGGAAAGAGTATAAACGCATGGAAAAGCACCGTTCTAAAAATACAAATGTCGAGCATATATTAAGCCTATACACTTGCTTAGGTATCATGGCATTTGCAGTATGGTATTTTAAAAACGCAATACTAGTGCAGATATTTACCAATTCACCCCCAGCGCACCCGGGCAGAATGCCTTGCATCAGGAATAATTAATATATCAGCCAGCCTAAGGAAATTATGAATAATACAAACAAAGTTACACAAGTAGATAAAAAAAACAGCACTTCACTTGTAGATTTAAGCCGGATAAAAGTAGCAGCCGATAGCCATGAGGAAGAGGAAGAATTGCTAAAACTTTTCTTCGATGGTGCCGTCGCAAAAATAACTGCAATGAAAAAGGCGGTAAAAGAAAACAACCTAAAATCATGGAAAGAAGCCGCACATTATTTAAAAGGTTCTGCCGCCAATCTTGGCATGAAAGCTGTTTCTGATGCATGCCGTACTGCAGAACTTGCTGAACCTGAGACGAAGCTGATAAATAAAATCAATACATATTTAAAAAGCGCACGCAGTTTCCTGATGTCCGAAGGTTATAAATTTTCTTGATTAAACAATCTGTCAATTTCATCCTGCGTTGGCGCTACTGATGAAAGCTGCGGCCCGTTTAGAAAAGGGTCTGTCTTGTTTGGAAGAACAACTTCTCCGGATGCATATGCCTTGGCATTTTGCGCTAAAGTGACAAGGTTGTTTTTTAGAATATCCAGATGTTTTAAAACCTTTCTTATCCGCTGGCTGGAAATATCCTGAAAGTTGCATGCCTCATAAATTTTACCCACTTGCTGGGTGATTTCTTTCTGTATCTCTGCGATCCCTACCCCGCTTTCAACAACCATTTGTACAGCTGTTGCAGCGTCTAATACTGTATGTGTAGCCGCTTCAGTTGATTGTATTACATCTTCCAAATGCGCTGCGCTGTCTGTCATCTGGTTATTGCTTACAATACCGGAAACTTCATTCTGGACGCTAACAAAACTGTCATATAACTGCTCAATCTGCTTATATAGATCTTCAGGCAGCAGCGCTTTATATTGGTTCTTCTCATGCATATGAACTCCTAGAAATTACCAATTACGGATACTAACTTTTCTTTCAGCGTAACCACAGTGAAAGGCTTAACGATATAGTTATTAACTCCCGCCTGCTTTGCAGCAATAATATTTTCTACCTTGCTTTCAGCAGTTATAAGAATGAATGGAACGGTTTTAGAGTTTGATTCCGTCCTAACTTTTTTAAGCAGCTCCAAACCGCTCATTGGTTCCATATTCCAATCTGAAAGAATAAGATCATATTTATTTTCCTGTATCTTGGCAAATGCTGTAGGACCGTCTGCCGCTTTATCAAGATTTCTGAAACCCATTTGGTGAACTGTGTTTTCAATAACCTTCAGCATAGTTGGCGAATCGTCAACTATCAGGATTTTCATTTGCATATTTACAGGCATATTCCCTCCTAGAATAATTCTATATCGTTGTTTGAATTTTCGGCCACCGGCGGAAGTCCGTCATCAAAATCAATGTTCATTTGCGATAAAGTATCTTTAAAGCTGCTGCGCATATCACTTAAGCGAATAGCAGACAAAATGGTCTCCACCGCACCGGCAACGCTTTCACGCGTTTTCGGGTTATTTAGCATTTCAGCCAGCGCGTTCTGGACATCCTCCAGCATAAAGCGGCAGCGCTCCATCATGATTACCGCATTCTGCGCAATTTGCGTGTTCCGGTCCTGAAACTGCATTTCAGTGGTTATTCCCTTTATAGCCTCCAGCACTTGCGCATCCTGCTCTGAATTGCGGTTTTGCACGCTTTGCGTAAGGGTCATAAAATGGTTTGCCAGTTTCTGGCTGGCATCCTCAACGGTTTGCGCCGCCTGCGGGATTATTGTTTCCATTGTCCTTAAAGCCGCAATACCGGCAGAGGCAATGGCAAAAGCGTTTGACAATATATCAATTGCTTTTTCCCTATCCTCTTTTTCGTGAAGATTATTTGCTACGTTAAGAGGCATGGCTGTTTCTCCTTTCATTTTCCGCGAATTTAAGCATATGCGCGGCAATTTCGTTTAGTGGCAATTCAATATCTACTGCACCGATATTGAATGCCGCCTTTGGCATTCCGTAAACAACGCATGAAGCCTGATTCTGGCCGATTGTATAAGCGCCTTTTTCGTGCATTTTCAGCATTCCTTCTGCTCCGTCCTTACCCATACCGGTAAGAATTATGCCAATAGCATCTGCTCCTATAGTTTCAGCGACTGACTTAAACAGCACGTCAACCGATGGTTTATGGCCTGAAACGTTAGCGCCGTCTTCAATTTTGCAGAAATATTCAGCGCCTTTTTTAATAACGCTTAAATGCCTGCCGCCAGGCGCCAGATAAGCATGGCCGGTTTTAAGCTTAGCGCCTTCAGTCGCCTCTGCAACTTCAACCGCTGAAAGGCTGTTAAGGCGCGCCGCGAAGGAAGCAGTGAATTGCTCTGGCATATGCTGGGTCATAACTATTGGCGGGCAATTGGCCGGCAATGTTAAAAATATATCCCTAAGCGCCTCAACACCACCGGTTGAAGAACCTATGGCAATTATTTTTTTGCATGAACTGTGTGGGTTAAAACCAAGTATGTTTGGCTTAGCCTGCTGTACACGGCTATGCTGCCTTACTTTAGCGCCAGCAGCTGCACGAATTTTGCCCGCAAGCTCCTGCTTTAGTGCTTCAAGCACGCCTTCGGTTTGCTCACCCAGAGGTTTGCTTACATAATCAACCGCGCCAAGTTCCAGCGCTTTAATAGTGCTTGATGCGCCTTTTTGCGTTAAGGTGGAAACCATTATTACCGGCATAGGCCTTAGCGCCATGATCTTTTCAAGGAAGGAAAGCCCGTCCATTTTCGGCATTTCAATATCAAGCGTAATAACATCAGGGTTTAGGCGTTTGATCTTTTCGCGGGCGTCCATTGGGTCAATTGCCGTATCAAGCACCTCAATATCCTCTTCTGTAGAAAGCAGGCGGGTGAATAATTCCCTTATCAGGGCAGAGTCATCAACAATCAGTAATTTTATCTTTTTCATATGCCCTCTAGAATAAATCAATGTCACCTTCAACCGGTTTGGCTGTAAGGGTTTGCGTATATTTTTTCTCTTCCTCAAGTACCTGCATGTCTTCTTTGCGTTTAAGCTTACGCATCATAACTTTGCCGGTATCCGGGTAATAATGTATGCGGCGTGGGAGGTCGCCCTCCAGGTCTTCAGAAACTATTTTAATACCCTCGGCCTTTAAGAATTCGCGGATGAATGAGGCGTTTTTAGAGCCGATGCGAATTGAGTTATTGATAACGTTACCGCCACCAAAAACCTTTACTTCCAGCCTCTCTTTACGGCCACCGGCTTTTAAAATGCCGTTGATCAGACTTTCCATGGCAAACACGCCATAGCGGTTCGCGGCAGAAAGTTCGGTTACGGTTGATTCATTTCCCGGCAACAGGAAATGGTTCATACCGCCTACACCCGCTATCGGGTCTCGGATGCAGGCGGCAACGCATGAACCAAGAATGGTCACAAGCATTTCGTTGGGTTTTGTTGAAACATAGGCATCACCCGAAAATATTTTAACTACGTTCATGCCGCTTTGCGGGTCGTAGGCAATTTTTCCGCCATCATAATAATCCCGGGTGGCAATTTCCTTCCCTTCGCGGCGCTCTGCAGGTTTTTCAAGGATAGTACTCATTTCACTCTCCTGTAAATAGTGCGTCCTGCAAGCTCAAAACGGTCACTTATCCCGTGCATGTTTTCTGAGTGGCCAATATAAAGCCAACCGCCGGGTTTTAATAAATCGGCAAGGCGGTCTACCAGCTTTTGCTTGGTTTCCTTGTCAAAATATATCATCACGTTACGGCAGAAGATTGCGTCAAACGGCCCTTTCATCGGCCAGCCTTCCAGAAGGTTTAATTGTTTGAATGCAATAAGCTGTTTCAATGAATCATCCATTACAACTTGATTACCGCTTGTGTTAACGTATTTCCTGTATTCTGTCGGAATATGCTCAAACTCATTAACCGCATATTCACCCGCTGTACCTTTTGCAAGCATGTTGGAGTCAATATCAGTCGCCAGTATTTTAGCATCGCACGAATTGCCGAGCGTGGATTTTAATACCATTGCAATGCTGTAAGGCTCCATACCGGCTGAACAAGCGGCTGACCATATGCGGATGCGTTTTGCGTTTTTGTCCAGGTTATCACGCAAATGATCGAAATGATGGTTCTCACGGAAGAAGCTTGTAAGGTTGGTGGTGATAGCGTTTACCAGATGCACCATTTCTTCCTCGCTATCCGCCTCAAGTATTTTGCAATACTCAGTAAAGCTTGAAAGACCTAGCGCCCTTAATCTTCTGGCAAGGCGGCCATAAACCATGTCTTTCTTTTGTTCAGACAGAACAATTCCAGTCTTTTCATAAGCCAGGGCGGACAGGAATTTGAAGTCATCACCGCTGAAATCAAATTCCCGTTCTGTTTTTACGTTCTGTAAGCTTTGCATAAACTCTCCCGATCCTGAGTTTTTTACTTTTAGAACTGTTCCCAGCCATCTGCATGCAGGCTGCCGTTGCTTAAAGGCTTGCTTACAGAAGCATGATGCGCATGGCCATTCTGTACAGTCTTTTTAGCAATTTTCTGCGCAACTGGGGTTTCAGCTTTAGCTTTAGGCTTTTCAATATGGTCAGATGCTGAATGGGTTTGATCGGCTGATGCATCTACCTTGAAGAACGTAGTAAGATTCTCAAGGTTTTTGGCCTGTTCAAGCATGCTTTGCGCGGCGGCGGTATTTTCTTCCACCAGCGCTGCGTTTTGCTGTGTAACTTCATCCATTTGTGTAACAGCGGCATTTATCTGGTCAATACCCGATGACTGCTCAACACTCGCTGAAGCAATTTCAGACACTATCTCAGCCACCTGTTTTACAGAGGTTACGATACCTTTTAAAGTTTCACCTGCCTTATTTACAAGCTCTGCACCGCTTTGCACCTGGCCTGCGCTTTCGCCAATCAGAAGTTTTATCTCCTTAGATGCTGAAGCAGATCTGCCTGCAAGCGCGCGCACTTCCGATGCAACTACCGCAAAGCCTTTACCTGCATCGCCTGCCCTTGCAGCTTCAACCGCAGCGTTTAGGGCAAGAAGATTTGTCTGGAACGCGATCTCATCAATTACACCGATAATATCAGAAATCTTTTGTGAAGATTTTTCGATATTTGCCATTGCGCTTACTGCATCGGCAACAACTTTGCCGCCTTCTTCTGCAGTACGGCTTGCTTTGCCTGAAAGATCACTTGCACTTTCCGCGTTGGTAGAGTTCTGCTTAACAGTGCCGGTAATTTCTTCCATGCTGGCAGCGGTTTCTTCCAAATTGGAAGCCTGCTGTTCCGTACGCATTGAAAGGTCAGCGCTACCTGCCGCAATTTCATTTGCCGCAGAATTAATAGAGCGCGCTCCTTCAACTACTTTTTTCACAAGATCCGATAAGCGATCAATTGTAGTATTCAAGGATTGTTTTATTTGACCAAATGTTCCCTTATATTCATAAGTCATCTTCTTAGTTAAATCACCGTTAGCTATACCATCTAAAACTTTAACCGCTTCATTCATGCCTGCTTCATTTTCAAGCCTTGTAGTTACAGCTTCCGTAGTATCAGTTGCATATTTTACAACTTTGAATGCTTTTCCTTCAGGATTAAAAATCGGGTTATAGCTTGCTTGTATCCAAATCTCTTTACCGCCTTTACCCAGTCTTTTATATTCAGCGGCCTGATATTCACCGCGGTTAAGTGACGCCCAGAATTCTTTATATTCTGCACTTTCAGCATAATGCGGCTCAACAAATAGGCGGTGATGTTTTCCTTTTATTTCTTCCAGCTTGTAGCCAACTGCATTCAGGAAATTCTCATTCGCACCAATTATTGTTCCATCCAGGTTAAACTCAATCACTGCCTGTGATTTATTGATTGCAGCAAGTTGCCCAGCTGAATCAGCTACAGTATTACGGATATTTGATAATGCTTTTGAAACATCGCCAATTTCATCTGTTCTGTTAATGCTGTCTATTTCAACTTTATAATTTGCTTCTGCTAATTCATTTGCAATGTTGGCAAGTCTTTTAACTGGCCTGCTAGCTAATGTACCAATTATGGCACCTACAACACCAATTACTATCACTGCCACAATCATGATCGTATACAAAATAGTTTTTGTCATATTAATATCTGCAAATAATTCTTCGCCTGGTTCGTGGTTAATAACAATCCAGTCAAGGCCCGGGTAACCAAGCGCACCGTTAGATATTTTCCAGCCTACCGCATCTTCTTTACCTGAGTTTTTATCTGCCATTATCTCATGGCCGGATTTTAATTTTAATGATTCACTTGCAGCAGGAATGCCCAGATCAGTAAGCTTTTTTACACCAATTACAGAAGAGTCTCTTTTATAACCTTCGGCTTTCTGCAAAGTTGGGTCAAAATTTACAAGTGCAGTGCCTTTACTATCCTGCAAGGCAAATGCAGTAAGCGGGTGGCCGTCACGTTTTGCATTCTCATAGTAATCTTTCATTATGTCTTCTACTAATCCGAAATCTGCATAGTTTGCCCATACGCCAATCATTTTACCGCTTTTGTCATATACAGGAGCGGCAAATACTATTGTAAAACCATCTTCACCATATGCTTTGGCAACATTTGCATCATAAGAAGGCTGCTGAACTACAGTACCTGTAAGAGCATCGCTAGACAGGAACTCTTTATTTACGGCTTTTTTGAACCATTCTTCATTTTTAAAATTCAGGTTATAATAAAATGCCGTATCTAATTTTTCGCCTTTATTATTAACGCTGTTTACAGCTGCAACCTTGCCGTTAATATCAACCAGAAGCATAATTTTATATAGCCCGTAATTGGTCATATAAGAACCCATGGCGCTGATTAATGAATTATCTTTGGGTGAAGCTTCAGCTTTTTTATCCGACTTTTACTGGTATTCGGCATTGTGCCGGTATTAGCGGTTATGCCTGTCATTTTC
>CAYVII010000006.1:20250-24688 GCA_964451475.1 uncultured Rickettsiales bacterium | reverse complement strand
AGGTTCAGCTGCGCAAGCTCTTTAAGTGTAGTATTTGCCGAAGAGTCTTTTGCAAGTTTCTCATATGCTTTTTCCATCTCAACAGGGTCAAGCTGTGATTCGTGGTAGTTAGCTTCAACAAGCGTTGCAACTTCCTTGTAAGCAGGGTGCTTTTCAATATCGCGCAGTTTATTTGGGCCTTTCAGCTGGTTGAAATCAGATATAAGGTTGTAAAGTTTATCACCTTGTTCAGAACGCTGCTTAAGGTCATAATTCTTCCAGACCTCGTAAGATATGATGCCTACAAGGCCAAGTATAACCAGCACTGCCAGTATTTTGCCGTGCTTTTTGAAGAAGCTTATCATCCTGTCGCGGTTCAGGTCTTCCTTCAGTTCAAGCATTATATCGTTCGCCATAAATTTCCTTTAAAAATATTCTTTGCAGGTAAGCTAATTGTTTGAGCTAAGATTTCAACTTTTATTCCCACTCTATTGTTCCCGGTGGTTTTGAAGTGATGTCATACACCATGCGGTTAATGCCGCGCACTTCGTTTATTATTCGGTTAGAAACGCGGCCTAAGAATTCATAATCGAAATGATAGAAATCTGCCGTCATACCGTCAACCGATGTAACTGCACGCAGTGCCGCAACAAATTCATATGTACGCGCATCGCCCATTACGCCAACTGTTTTAACAGGGGTAAGAACGGTAAATGCCTGCCATATTTTATCGTAAAGACCGGCTTTTTTGATCTCCTCGATATATATAGCGTCGGCATCCTGAAGGATCTTTACTTTTTCCTTCGTTATCTCACCCGGGATACGTATCGCAAGGCCGGGGCCGGGGAACGGGTGGCGCTTGATAAGCTCTGCGCTCATGCCCATTTCTAAACCAAGCGCGCGTACTTCATCTTTGAAAAGTTCGCGCACAGGCTCAACCAGCTTCATTTGCATGCGGGCAGGCAGGCCGCCAACATTGTGGTGGGATTTGATGGTAGAAGTTTCCGCGCCGCTAAATGAGACCGACTCAATAACGTCAGGGTAAAGCGTGCCTTGTGCTAAAAAGTCAAATTTACCAAGCTTGTTCGCTTCCTCTTCAAATACGTCAATGAATGTTTTGCCGATTATTTTGCGCTTCTGCTCAGGTTCTGTAACGCCTGCAAGCAGGCCAAGGAATTTTTCAGAAGCGTCTATGTATAATAGAGGGATATTATAGTTGCGCTGGAACATATCACGCACTTGCTCACCTTCATCTTTACGCAGCATGCCTGTATTTACAAAGATGCATTGCAGCTGGTTGCCGATTGCTTCATGCAGAAGTTTTGCAACCACAGATGAGTCAACACCACCCGAAACCGCGCATAATACTTTGCTGCTGCCAACCTGTTTGCGTATCTTTTCAATTTCCGTCTTACGGAACTCGGCCATGTTCCAGTCACCTTTAAGGCCGGCAATTTTATGCACGAAGTTTGAAAGCAGCTTTGCGCCGTCAACACTATGCGTAACTTCAGGGTGGAACTGTACGCCGTAGATCTTGCGTTTTTCATCGGCCACCGCCGCAAAAGGGGCGGAGTCTGTATGGGCAATTACTTTAAATGTGTCAGGGATGGCAGTTACATGGTCGCCGTGGCTCATCCAGATCTCTGATGTTTTGCCTATGCCGTCAAATAAAGCTGATTTTTCAGTTATTTGCAGGTGGGCGCGGCCAAATTCCCGCTTATGGGCAGGCTCAACCTTGCCGCCAAGCAGGCTGCAAAGAAGCTGCTGGCCATAGCAAATCCCTAATATCGGTTTACCAAGCTCGAATATCTCTTTGCTGACCGTCGGTGACTGGGCAACGTGAACAGAGGCAGGGCCGCCCGAAAGTATGATCGCGTCTGCCTCAAACTCTTTAATTTTATCAAAGCTGATAAAGTAGGGATGCACTTCTGCATACACACCTGATTCACGCACCCGGCGTGCAATAAGTTGAGTTACCTGAGAGCCGAAATCCAGTATTAATATTTTATCTTTCATCTTATCTATCTTGAGCCTTTTTATTGTTGATTTGGCTTATATAACACTGGTTGCAACAGTTCAATAAAGTAATGAAGATGTAATATTATTTTCATTTGACTTGGCTGGAAATGTAATATAGTCCTGACCCAGCACAAATTATTAGTGGTATATATGAAACTGACAGCAATTATAGGGGCGCTGGTAATAGCACTTTTTGCCGTTCTGGCCTTAGGAAATTTCTTTGGTGAGAAAAAACCGGAACGTGACATTGTGGTAGACCCGCAGCCAGTTGCAGCTCAGAATGTTCAAAGAAATATCCTTGTAGCAAGACAGGATATCCAGATCGGCACGGAAATGAGTGCTGCTCTTTATGATATTAAGCCGATAGCTCAGCATCTTATCCCGCCGGGGGCGGTGGTTGCAGATGACCCTAACCAGGCAAAAGTTGACGGCATGATAACTAATACTTCGATAGTTACGAACCAGCCGATACTTACTTCAATGCTTCGTAATCCTAATGACCCAAGCTATATTGCAGGTCAGCTGGGTGAGGGCATGCGCGCGGTGACAATTCAGGTTGGCCTGACAGAGTCACTTGGCGGCCTTGTGAACCCGGGTGATAAAGTTGACGTTCTGTACGCTCATAACCTTACTACATATAATGTAGACTCTGCGGCGCTGAAAAGCGTGAAATCAGACTCTGATGAAGCTGAGCAAACTGCGAACGTGAATATTTCAGAGGTTCTTATTCCCAACCTCAAGGTTCTTGCGGTTGACCGCCGCGTAAGCGCAGGTGCGCAGGGCGAGCAGAATAATCAGGTTGTACCGCAAAGCGTAACGCTGGAAGTTAACCTTCGTGATGCTCAGAAACTTCAGCTTGCCGCTAAAATGGGTAAGCTTTCACTGGCTCTTCGTTCGGTTAAAGACAAAGACAAATTTGACATAGTAAGGCCAACTGCAGAGCAGGACCTAAGCCGTACTATGCCGCCTGCATACTTTTCTAATCTTTATGATAGCGATGCTACATATGATTTCAGCGTAATAGACCCTTATAACGGCGAGGCTCCCGAAGCTGGTGGTGCCAGGGGTAAGATCAAATTATACAGGGGTTCTCAGCTCCAGGAAGTGGAGGTTAAGAAATAATGAAGCGTTTCGTACTTATATTGTTATGTGCACTGATGCCGGCATTTGCAAATGCCGCACCTACGGTGCTCGATGTTGGTGTTAACCGCGCCGAACTGGTAAGCCTTAACGGTTCAATGTCGGAAGTAATAGTTGCAAACCCTGCGATCGCAGACGTGGTTGTGCACGCTGCCAATAAAGTTTCAGTTATCGGTAAAAAGATCGGCTCTACAAACGTTCGTTTCTTTGGCCGCAACGGTGAGCTTGTAAAGGAAGTGGATGTGATTGTCGGTTACGATATGCCAAATATCCGCCGCACCCTTAAAACATACTATCCTGACCTCCGTCTTACGGTAGATACGCTAAATAACAGCCTTGCGGTTTCAGGTGTTGTGCCTGATGCACAAACTGCGAACCGCGTAATGCAGATCGTTTACGAATTCGTTAAGGAAAGCCGTAAAGACGACGCTCTTACAGGCGGCACTACCAACCAGAGCCTTGCGGATACTGACAACCGCTTCCCCGGCGTGGTTAACTTACTTAGCCTTAACTCAAGCCAGCAGGTTATGCTAAAAGTGCGTATCGGTGAACTTCAGCGTACTGCTCTTAAAAAGCTGGGTGTTAACCTTCAGGCGCAACACGGTTCAAGCTTTGCATTCGGTTCAGGTTCGGGTACAAATATCTTCGCTCCTGCATCAACGGGTTTCACTGGTTTTGGTACATTCCTTTCATCTGATACTCTTCCAAGCGCAAACCCTTTCGCCCAAATGGCAGGTGCTATAACTAACGGCCGCTTCGGTGTTGGCGGTATGCTTGACCTTCTTGAGCAGGACGGCCTTTTCAAATTGCTTGCCGAGCCAACGCTTACAACTGTTTCGGGCGAAACTGCAAACTTCCTTGCGGGTGGTGAGTTCCCGATAATTATTCAGGGCGGTAACGGTGAGTCTGACAACGTTGAATTCAAAAAATACGGTGTGTCGCTTAACTTTGTGCCTTTCGTACTTAGCAGCAACCGCATCCGCCTGATTGTTGAGCCTGAACTTTCTGAGATCGATACTACACGTAACGGTGACGTTCCCTCGCTTACGACACGTAAGGCAAAAACAACTGTTGAACTTGCCCCGGGCGAAAGCTTCATGGTGGCAGGTCTTATCCGTGACCAGATAAACACTGCAATTCAGGAAGTTCCTGGTATTGCCGAAGTGCCTATCATCAGCGCGCTTATGCGCAGTACTTCTTACCAGCGTCAGGAAACCGAGCTTGTTATTTCGGTAACTCCTTACATTGTTGACCCTGTTGTTCACTCTGATATCCGTATGCCTACAGATGAATACCGCAC